>DAOWFD010000055.1 GCA_030638185.1 Candidatus Aegiribacteria sp. | reverse complement strand
GTCAAATACTTCCAGTATTCTCCTCAAATCTCCGAGCATTCTATCTCAGCTGCGAGGCTCTTCTGCTCAATGCGCATTATCGGACAGGCTCCTAGTGAAATATAAGGAACGGATATATTCATGAATGCTGTACATTTCAGAACAGGGAAGCATGAAGGTCTCTGGAACATGGCATTCGATAAATACCTTATGGAACTGGTCCGCGTTGGTCGATGGGATTTCGTTCTCCGAACGTATGGCTGGGAACCGGCTTGCGTATCAATCGGAAAACTGCAGAATCGTAACAGTGAGATAAACTGTGACCTGCTCCTTCGTGATGGCTACCATGTGGTCAGAAGACCAACAGGTGGACGGGCCGTCTGGCACGAAACCGAATTGACCTACAGTATAACAGCTGGAATAGAACATCCACTTGTATCCGGTTCTATAAGTGAAGCACTCAGGAAAGTTTCCATGCCCATGGTTAATGCCATGAATATTCTTGACATACCGGTATCAGTCAGTTCTTCAGACCGTCACCGTGCCGGAGGACCAAGAATGAAAAGTAATCCATGCTTTACGTCACACGGAAAGTGGGAAGTCGGCACACCTGACGGCAGGAAGCTTGTCGGAAGCGCACAGGCGCGCAGCAGGGGTGTTTTTCTTGAACACGGATCAATTCTGTTCTTGAATGATCAGATGAAAATACTTGACTACCTCCCTCATACCACTTCAACGCACCAGAAGAGCATACTTGCGCATCACCTGAAGGAGGGTATCGCGTGCCTGAGAGAATTCAAACCGGACCTGGAAATGCTGGATTTGGAGAACGCCCTGCACTCTTCTTTCGAAGATGTTCTTGGCGAGGATCTTCAATACAGTAATTTCGAGGCATTGAATGGAGAAAGGCTTAATGAGCTGATAAATGAATGCAGAAATGAAATACAAGAAAAAACCTGACTGGTTGAAAATGCCGTCCAGAGGCGCTGAGGAGGCTGCGAGAATAAGAGCTGTTCTCCTGAAGTACAGCCTTGACACAGTATGCAGGCAGGCAAGATGTCCTAATCTTGGTTACTGCTATCAGCATGGAACTGCCACGTTTCTGATACTTGGCAACGTGTGTACAAGATCATGCAGGTACTGTGCAATAGGATCCGCAGCTGAGAAACCGGATCCTCTTCATCCTGATGAGCCTGAGCGTGTGGCAAAAGCCGCAGCGGAGATGAACCTTTCGTATGTCGTGATTACTTCGGTTACCCGGGATGATCTTCCCGACGGTGGCGGTGGGCATTTTGCGAGGACTGTTAAAGCACTGAGGGATAAAATCGAAGGGGTAAAGATTGAAGTACTGACACCGGATTTCAATGGCAATAACGCTGCTCTGGAAACAGTTGCGGAAGCAGAACCTGATGTATTCAACCATAATCTTGAAACGGTAGAGAAACTCTTTTCAGCTGTAAGACCTGGTACGTCGTACAATCTGTCTCTTTCAATCCTTGACCGGTATGGAAAGCTGTCTCCCTCCACCCCGCTCAAAAGCGGACTCATGCTCGGCCTTGGAGAACAGGATGATGATATCAGGAAGGCAATTCATGATCTGAGATCAAGTGGTGTGACTATGCTGACACTTGGTCAGTATCTTCAGCCATCAAGAAGACACTGGCCTGTCGACAGGTATGTTATACCCGAAGAATTCGATAATTGGAGAAATTTCGCCCTTTCCGAGGGTTTTAACTCAGTCGCGTCCGGCCCACTGGTGCGAAGTTCTTTTCATGCGGAGTTGAATTACAGCAGTGAAGCTGTAGGATCTGTAAGTTTGTAGCTTCTTATCGAGTGGACTGATTCCTTATCGAAAGTCAGAAGACCTATCTCCCTTATCCATCCTCTTATCGGCAGATTTATGATATCAAGGCAGACGCTCATAGCGTCAAGTATAAGTTCAGGTTTAAGTCCGAGTGTCAGTGAGCAGTGCGGAACCCAGCATCCGGGACGGTAGAGACCCTCCGAAAGATCGGAAAGTTCATCGGAAATTCTGTATAGTCTCTCATGCACAGATAAGAGAGATGGAGTAATGACAGGCCCCAGAAACACCGTACCGCTTGCCAGGCCAAAGGTTGCGATTGATGAAAACGTTACAGGGAAGGCTCGATGACTCGCCGCAAAATCCATTATATCATCAATTATCATCTCAGGGTCGAGGTTTTCCCATAT
>DAOWFD010000234.1 GCA_030638185.1 Candidatus Aegiribacteria sp. | reverse complement strand
GCCTCTCATCCCAGGCTCATTATGCAACACCAGGGCTGCATTTTGACAAATCTTCCGAGAAGGGCCGACCCTTTGCATACCATGTGTCGGGAACAGCCGTTACCGAAGTAACTCTGGACAGGCTGAGGGGTATTTTTTCGGTGGATTCCGTGAAAATCGTTCACGATGCAGGAGAGAGCATCAATCCCCTTGTTGACAGGGGACAGGTTGAAGGGGGACTTCTCCAGGGAATCGGCTGGGTCACTATGGAAGAGCTGAAATACCATCCTGAGACAAACGCCCTTCTGTCGGACTCCCTCGCGACGTACAAGATACCTGATATCTACTTTACTCCGGGAGAGGTGGATATCGAATTCCTTGAATGCATTTCGGAGAACGCGGGGGTGTACAATTCCAAGGCTGTGGGAGAACCTCCGTTCATGTATGGAATCGGCACCTATTTCGCAATTCTTGAAGCCATTCGGACATGCGACCAGGGAATCCCTCCGATTTATTCAACTCCCCTGACAAATGAAAAAATCCTCCTGCTTCTGCAGAAGAACCGGTTGAGCAGCGGATATTGAAACTCAGTTACCGAGCATCCGATATTCTAAGGGGAGTACTCATATACTCAATCGGGGATACTATCGCATCTATTATTCTATCGGAATTCTCACCTGCACGAATGCTGGGTATGATGTTCATCGGCGGAACCGTCTACGCCTTTGAAATCCCGAACTATTTCAGATGGATAGACACAAAAACCACAGGAACGACTGGCCTCCGGGGCTCACTGTCCAGAACAGGCCTGGCTATTCTCTATTTCAATCCACTGTGGATAGCACGGCATCTTCTGTTCATTCAGATTGTGCAAGGCAGCTGGAGCAGCATAGATTGGAACCTTCTAAGGTTGGGGCTTTACGCATTCATGGTAAACGTACCCGTGGCGTTTGCTGCTAATTATGTGATTCAGAACAGGATCCCTCTGAGATGGAGGTTCTTCTCAAGTGCGGTGTTTTCTTCCATGCTGGCTGTTTACTACGCCCTGAGCCATGCAATCTTTAATTAGGGACGGAGGTTTTTTATTTGCAAAGCGTGAATAATATATACTTATGACTTATAATTCAGTCATATTATTTCACAATCACAAATAAAAAACCTCCGTCCTTAATTATTATCTTATGCCGAAGAAATCCCTTATGCGGCTGAGCAGGTGATCCTTTCTTTCAGTCTGATCTGACTTTTCTTCCTTAACTGTCTGGTCTGTTACCCTCCCTGAAAGGTCTTCCAGTCTCTTCTCCAGTTTAGCGGAAAGCGGTTCGATAATCGATGCTTCATGCTCCAGAAGTTCAGCCATTCCGCTCTTCCCTACAACTATGACTTCCGTTTCCTGAAGGGCGATGACAGAAGCCGAACGGGGTTCGCCGGTAAGCAGGCTCATCTCGCCGAAGTAGTCTCCTGATTGAAGGTCCGCAAGATGGGTTTTGCGTCCAGTGTCGTCGGAAACGGATACATCCACCTTCCCATCAGAGATGATGAAGAGGGAGTCACCTGAATCTCCCTGTTGAACCAGTATTTCTCCCTTGGAGAACAGGAATTTGGATGCGCTTAAGGCCAGTTCCTCTATCTGATCGAAGGAGAGAGGCCGGAACAGTTCAACATTCCGAAGACCGCTGATGACGTCCTGCTTAATGGTACTCCGGATTATGCCCTCGTGTTCAGCAGATACCTCTCTGACTGTAACATCCCTGACCGGGAATGGGATAGTCAGGCCTCTGCGTCTGAGGATGTACCAGATCCTTGTTCTTACGGCGTTCTCTATCTCAGGCTTCCGGTGGTATTCACTTATCCAGAACCTTACATCATAATTGACGGTATATTCATCGAATTCTTCGAGAAATACCTTGGGTGGCGGGGTCTCAAGAATTCCATCCATTTTTTCAAGGGTGGATGTAATCACCTTTTTTATCATACCGGGCTGATGAGCATAGGCCATGCCTATATTTATCCGGCACATGTGATTCCTGTCCGGCCGTGAATAGTTCGTAACAATATTCTTGGATATCGTTGCATTGGGTATTGTTACGTGATCCCCAGATCTTGTTCTTACAGTGAGTGTTCTCCAGTTCATCTGAACAACGACTCCCTCTTCATCCTCCATACTGACCCATTCTCCAAGCTTGAATGGTCTTTCCATCTGAAGAGCAAGCCCGGCAAAAAGATTACCCAGTATATCCTGAAGAGAAAGACCGATCACGGCAGAAAGTACTGTAGATGTTACAAGAAATCCCGTAAGTCTTACACCGAATACTCCGTTAAGGATTGCAACTGCTACTATCGCGAGTAATATGAAATTGATAATATCGATGATGAGACGCGGTATATGTACATCGACCTGCTTTTTAAGAAGATAATCCCAGAAGAGCAGATTCAGAATTCGCAGCAGTATGTTCGAGGAGAGCATGATGGTAGCTGCAAGGGCTATCTTAGAGAATGTTGATTCCCCTGGAACTCCGAACATTTTCATGACAAGATATGCGGCACCCGCAATCCCTGCAAAAAGCACCCACATTTTCAGCCTGCTGCCGGGGGCATGTTTCCGGATAATCAGCAGAATAAGGCCGACCGAAAGACCGAGAACCACGGCCTGTATACCTTGTATGATCATCTCACCGCTCAAGAAGCACCTCCCTGATTCCTCTATTGATGTCAATACAATAACCGATACATAAAGGGAATGAAATAGCGGAGGGTCACTTCCTCCGGGGTACTGTACATCATCGGGAGTTTGGAATATTATTTTGCGGAGATTGTACAAGAAGTGTACATTTGAAATACAATTTGAGATTGGGGAAGATTATGCTTGAACTTATTTTTGCGGCAGCCCTAATTGATACCGTTATCGCTCCGGTGGACTTTGGAACGGTTTATGTCTATGAGTGGGGAGCGGTTACATTTACAGAAGAAAATGTTATTTTCGGAGCTAATCCCCT
>DAOWFD010000115.1 GCA_030638185.1 Candidatus Aegiribacteria sp. | reverse complement strand
GTGTGTCCGGCTGCGAGCACTCACCTTTGTCTATTTTGTTTGGTAGCAGGTGAACTTACGAACTATCCGAGAACACCATTCTTTCCTGCTGCAGGGATATTTTCTCAAGTATCTCAACTATATCCGGGTCGTATATAAGACCGGTTCTCCTCTTAAGTTCAAGAACGGCGTTATCAACCGATTGGTTGGATAGATTCGCAGCGAAATTACTTGCAATGGATAGTATTCTTGAAATGGCGGGGATCGATTTTCCACTCAGCTTATCCGGTTTTCCAGAACCGTCGTAGTTCTCAGTCATATGTCTTATTCCCTTGACTACTTCGGGGGGGAGTTGAAACTGGCTTCGTGCGGGATCCGATGTGGAAAAAGTCTCGTGCCAGTCCTCCTCGGCCTTTTCCAGAATTGCAGCCGTCAGATGGAGCATTGCGGACATTTCAAGATCATCAAGCGCATCGGTTGTCATCCCCATTTCTCGTCCTATTTCCCTTGCGATACTCGAAACGATTCTGCTGTAACCGGCCTGTCTGCTGTCTGACATATCCAGTGAGTATACCATTGCCTCGAGACACTTCCAGCCGCTCTTGACCACACTGATCCTTAGTTCAAGGTTCTTCAGTACTGTCTCGGTCTGCAGTATGAAGATTTCAATACATTCCCTATCTAGTTTCGTTCTTGGTGAAGGCCAGATCTCGAGAAGGAGGCCTTCTTCTCCCTTTCGCGATAGAGGGGGGGAGCCGGAGGATTCAAAGCCGGTGGGATATGTCATTGATATGTTCTTCCAGGTTACTCTTACAGCTTCCGGTTCAGCGGCATGATACAGGAAATTAGCAAGGATCCTGAGAGCTTGAATCGGGGAATCCAGGCCGGTAAGGATTTCCGAATGCTTGCCCAGCTCGTTCTCAAGAAATCTGGTCCTTGAGTGTGAGCATCTTGCTCTATCAAGAAGTATTGACAGCCCGGTCTGAATAATCAGGATTGTAATAAGCACAGCGATCAGATTCCATTCCCATACGTTTGATGAAGGTACTTTGATCTGTATCGCTACCGGGAGAAGAAAGAGGATGAAGAGTCCTGGATAGAAAGCTGATTTGACATAGTTGCTGAAAGCTTCTTTCAAGCCTTTCCACCCTGAGAATTCAATTATGAACTGAAAGAGGTGATTCAGAAACACCGCAATTATCACGGAACCCGAAAGTGCTGCAGCAGTCAGATAATCACTTTTAAGAATACTCGTACGGAACTGCTGAAGGATGAAAGTAGTGATACTCAGCGAAATCAGACAGATAAGCATGAATTTTATTGAGCGGAGGAAGCAGTTTCTGTATGTTTCCCCTATTCTGACTGTATAGATGAACATTCCAAAGAAAACAGCTAACATGAAACCAATTTCCTGCAGAACGGTGTATCCCGTCAGAGCCATGTATCCCTGAAAAACAGGGAACAGAGTTACCGGATATCCTATTGTTCTATGACTTCGCATAGCTATTGTGTATATGAGCCCGATCCAGATGCAGAAAAGCATGAAGTACTCATTGACTCCCGGAAGCGATACGTGAAGAACAGGTATCCATAGGATAAGCAGAAGCAAAGCGGCTCCGGTGAACAGGGTCAATCCGTTGCCGGGTTCGTTCGCTGTCATGCCATGCTCACTGATTTGTCTGACAGAATCGCTTCAAGAGCGGAAACGATTCTGGAATCGAATTTACTGCCCTTTTCTTCCCTGATGATTTCAAGGGCGTTATCCGACCCGGATATTGAACGGTACGATCTGTCACTTGTTATTGCGTCAAAAGTATCTGCTACTGCAACGATTCTTACCATGAATGGAATATCACCCTTGCAAAGACCATCGGGATATCCCGTTCCATCAAGCCGCTCATGATGGCTTCTGATGATTCTGGCCACCTCTTCGTACCCTGATAATCCTGAGACAATTTTTGCCCCTTCCAAAGGATGAGCCTCCACAATCTCCCGTTCTTTCTTCGTCAGCAGGCCTCTTTTTGTGAGAATTGCACCTGGTATTGCAAGTTTTCCAATGTCGTGGAGTATTGAAGCGACCCGTAATGTCTGGATATTCTCAGGAGAAATATGCAGGTATCTTCCGAGTGAACATGAAAGGCCTGCAACCCTCAGTGAATGTCCGTGTGTATAGTCGTCTTTGGAGTCAGCCAGCCTTGCAAGAGTGACCGCAGCAGCCAGAAATGACCTTTCGCTTCGCAGGGAATGGCTTACGGCTTCCCAGGTATGACCCAACAGAAGAACAAGGTTTTCAAGAAGACTGGACGGTATCCTCTGGAGAATGTTCTGTTCGGGGCCGGAAAACACGATTATCAGGTCTCTGCTGTCCGATAAACCCAGGGCTGTACCGGAGATACCTTTAACGGTGAAATCCCCGGTAAACATTCCTTTTGCAGGTATGGTGCCGTTGATACTGGATTCTTTCAGACCGAATTGCTCATCGGTACTCCACATAACCCAGTCGAAAGATCCGGAAGATCTTGTGAGAGCACGGACGCTGCTGCCGGAATGCTCGAAGAGGTTATTCTGAAGTATGCCGAGAAATTCCTCGTATGAAGAAGATCCCATCAGGCGAGCGGCCATTCTGTCCTGACGGCTTATCTCCCTTATTCTCTGTGTATTCCATTGATGTTTCCTGTTAATAGACCTTCCGATGAACGAGAAACCGGTCAATCCTGCAAATGACAGCGTTACTCCGAGTATGCCTTCATGGATCACCATGATAACAGTCATGATTGAGAGGGGGAGTGCGGCGATATACGAAATCATTATTCTTCCCGACAATCTGCTGGTATATGAACCCTTTCCCGTGAATGCGATGCTGATGATGATCTCGATGAGAATCAGAATCGGCAGAACTGTGATAATCGCTATCTGTTCCGGTACTCCCGGCTGAAGCTTCTGATATATAGCCGGACCGTATTTAAGCAGCGCAACCATGGTAATGCCAGCTGTGACGTACCGCCAGAATTCTCTGCCTGAAGCGGTTCTTCGAAGAATGGCGCCTGCCAGAATTGATGCAAGGGCAAAGTAAACGGTTGGGTCCTGTGGGTGGAGAAAGAAAAGAGACAAAATGAAAACTCTGTTCAGGGAGAACTCGAATATAGGTGATGAAAGCATCGGCAGACCGCCTGTCAGCGCGCTTCCAATAGCCAGTATTGTAAGGAGTATCAGGGAGTCCAGGCCTGTTCCATCTACAGCTTCAAGACCGCTATTGCCGATAATATCTGCTATCTGAACTATCATTCTTCATCCACTCCTGATGCGAAAACCTGGACCAGAACCAGCTGCCATTCATACTCGGAGGAATCCACCGCTCCGGATATTCCCGCATGGGTATAGGTTTCAGACATGCAGGTCTGAAGATGGAACGGACTGATGAGGATCATGGACCACGCCTCCTGGTATCCTCTTCCTCTTCCGATATTCTCACCGTACACTGATATGCCTTCCGGGAGGATTTCGGGCAGGCTGACTCGGCCGAAATGCGAGAATGAACCGGAAAAAGCTAGATTTCCGGCTCTTATCGAAGCCAGACTGTCAAGAGTTTCACTGGGCTTAAGGATCGGTATTCCCCTGCTCCGCCTGATATTGTTCAATTCATGAAGTATCTCCGAGGGGCTGACGACTTCGGAAACAGGAATTACAATGGTTCCCCTGAAGACATCTGCAGCGGTTCCCCCTGCAATAACAGGAAAGAGCAGTACAATAGACGGCCCCGACGAGGTCTGCTGCATTACCTCTACCCAGTAGACGCCCTTCAAAGGAGTACTGAACGTAAACCTGCCCGCCCCATCAGGGTTGATCTCAAGAACTTCCAGATTCGGCATACCTACGGCTGTTTGAGGTTCATTCAGCAATTCGTACCCTTCAAGGTAGAAGAACGTTTCAGAACCGGCTGCGACTGCGGGTTCCAGATTATAAGGGAGACATTCTGGCGGAGGAGCGGTAACAAGGACAATATCGCCTCCGGGAGTCCAGGGGGCAGAACCGAAATATCTCCATTTTCCCGTAGTATCCGCAAGAATTGAATTCAGTATATCGCTATCCCCCGGCAGCAACCTCACGCCTGAAAGAAGACCGAACCAGTTGTTTGAAGCCGCCAGTATGGGCATTTCTCCACCTGAAGGAATATACCCCATTGATGATATATCAGAAGCAACGCTGTCCAACTGCGGAATACGCTGAGGCGGCACATTCGCATCCGCCCTCCGGGGGCAGGCGCATATGGATATCACAGCTGCTGTATAGAAACAGGTTCTCATGGATTTCATTATACTTGAAAAATACTCTCTAACGTTAGAATGAAAAGAGGGCTCTACTTTGAAAATTCTCCTGGTCCAGTCACCCACAGGTCGTTCAGAGGCTCCGATCTATCCTGTCGGGCTTGCTTTCATCGCAGGACAGCTTTCACGTCACGAACTGAAGGGTCTGGATCTAAGCCTTAACAATAACTACAGGGCGCCGCTCAGAAACGCAATAGAATCATTCAGCCCTGAAGTCATTGCTGTCTCTCTCAGAAATATCGATAACAGCTCGTATCCAATTACCTACTCCTACATTAAGCCTTTTTCTGACATGATGGATGTACTGGAATCATGGGAAGGAACCGTAATAGTAGGAGGTACAGGATTCTCCATCTATCCGGAAATTATCCTGGAGCGGTTTCCCAGGATCGATTACGGAATTCCCGGGGATGGAGAGGTTGTATTCCCTGAATTGATCGATCACCTTGAGAAAGGCACCACAATAGAAGGATGGAGGGGGGGGAGGATGCTGCCCTGGAAACAGGCAGACCTCAACAGCCTGTCATCTCCGGACTACAGGTTCATTGATATTTCCCGCTATACCGTCCCTGACTCGATAGGTGTACAGAGCAGAAGGGGCTGCGCATTCAACTGCAGTTACTGTACGTACAGCTATTTAAGCGGATCCAGTTTCAGAGGGAGGTCTGTAGACAAGGTTATCAGGGATATCAGGGAACTTGAGCATCTGGGAGTTTCACAATTCCAATTCGTTGATTCGATTTTCAACGCTCCTGAGGATTACTTCGAAGAACTGCTTTCAGCCCTTGAGGAATCTGATTGCGGAATAACCTGGAGCGCCTGGCTTGATCAGAATGTAACCCCACCTCAGCTTGAGAGAATGAAGGCTGCCGGCGCTATCAAGGTGGATTTCTCTCCCGACGCTATTACCGATAAGGGCTTGAAAAAGCTTGCCAAGAGGGGAAAAGCCGCGGATCTCCTGCCGGCTGTCACATCCGCACGGAGGGCCGGGCTTCAGGTGGAGATTAACTTTTTCAATGGCAATCCCGGTGAAGGGTTCTGGGCTTTTCTCAGAAAAATATGGTTCATGTTCAGAGTCAGATTTACCCTCGGTTGGAAATCGACATTTATAAATATCGACACGATAAGGGTGTATGCCCACTCTCCACTTGCAGGATATATGAAAAGAAAAGGTATTGTGGACGAAGACTGTACTTTTTTCGAACCTGTTTTCTACAGATCACGAGGTCCCGGGGACTGGCTTTACAGGCTGTATCAGAGGGTACGGAGATTGAGACATGGTTAAACCCGAGCACAGTTTCAGATTCGGTCTGATAGGATGGCCGCTTCTGTTTTCGTTATCTCCTCTGGTTTATGAGGAATTCTTCAGATCAAGCGACCTCAGCGGTGATTATGTCGCTTATCCTGTTTTTCCGGACAGATTCAGAGAAACGGTTTCAGAGCTGCTGTGCAGCGGTATTACCGGCCTGAATGTCACATATCCCTACAAGGATATGGCTGCCGGCATGTGTAATGAACTGGAGGGCCATGCCAGAGATCTGCGGGTGATCAACACAATGAAAACAGTCAATGGACATATTTCGGGTTACAATACCGACATCTACGGCTTCAGCCGCTTTATCGATGAGTGCAACCTCCCTGAACCTTTTTTCGTAACGGGCAGCGGAAGCGCCGCCCTGGCAGTTGATTTCGTTCTTC
>DAOWFD010000054.1 GCA_030638185.1 Candidatus Aegiribacteria sp. | reverse complement strand
CTTGCAGATGTAGATGCAATCATGACTCTGTTCGACAAGAGTGCGGTATTTTTCCTCACTCTCACGCAATGCCTCTTCCATTTTTCTGCGTTCGGTGATGTTTCTTCCAAAACTCAGAGTACCGATGATTTCTCCGTCCTCGTACAGGGGAATCGTCTGAACCAGAAGGGTATCTTCATTACCTTCAGGATCGATTACTCTGGTTTCATACTCATTGACATTTCCATTCAATGTATCCACGAATACTTTCTGAATGCGTTCCAGATCATCGGGATGAACAAGAGGTGAGAAATTCTTTTCTTCCCAATCGGCGCTTTTCTGATCTGACGTTTCTTCGGCGTACCTGTTGAAGAAAACGAATTTTCCTTTCGTATCAAGCTGCCAGATGTACTCTCTTGCATTCTCAACAATTGTTCTGTATTTCAGTTCAGATTCCCTGATGATCCTTTCAGCCTTTTTTCTTTCGGTGATATCCTGCACGAGCGAAATAATATGTTCTATGGAGCCATCCTTTTTCCTGATGCACTTCGATGAGATATTAACAGAAATGGTAGTGCCGTCTTTGCGAATGAGACGTTTTTCAAGAGAGTAACCGTCTATGTCACCTGAAAGTACTTGATTGAGTTTGGTTTCATTCATTTGCAGGTCATCAGGATGGGAAATGTCAGACCACTTGATCCTGAGCAGCTCGTCCTTCGTATAGCCGACCATATCACACAAGAAATTGTTGGCTTCAATAATATCTTTCTCAGGCGTAACTACTGCCATACCGATCAGCCCGAGATCGAAATATTTCCTGATCTGTTTCTCTTTCAACTGTAACAACTCTCCTCTTCAGAGGACTGAACACTCTCCGTTTGAACATAAGCGGGTGACAAAACCAAAGTCAAAAGAGTTAAGCCGGAGTCTGCCGATAAGAAATCTGATTCTCCACCTTAAGAGATCTTACCTTATTTTGTTTTCATCGCTTCTTCCCACGTCCCGTCCTCCTTGTTTAGATGATTCAAAAACAAAGAGTCCAGGGTTCCGTTTGCTCTTATCGCCTGCACCTGCGCGATTTCCAGGTCAGAGAAGCTGACCGGCCTGACCGGGATGTAATCGATATGTATTCTATTTAGCCTATCGCTGACTATTCAAAAAGGATATCCGTTCCCGCATATTCCGCCAGTACGGGAGCAAAACCGTTCAATCGAGTTATGATCTCGCTTCTGTCAGGCGAAAGATCCTCTGAACAGGCGAAGTCGGTGGCTACGGAGTCAAGCTGTTTCAGCAGGTCATCCTGCATATCGTAACCCGCTATCTGATCGTAAAGCCATACTAGCCCGGATGTCTTGGTGTAGATCTCCACGGTACTGAGATCCGGTGACATCTCCAGCATCTCCACATCGGGAAGATGGACTGTGATGCTGTTGAAGTTCTGTTCCAGGGAATCCTCAGTCAGTTTCTCAAGGTCCAGTCCGTATATGTACGTGACCTTCATTATCAGCAGACCTTCCCTGTTCCCGAGTAGAAGGCTGTTCTCATCGATATCGGTATATACGTAGGTCGTTATCCTGTCAGTCGCCAGGAAGAGCAGGCTTTCGGATCTGAGAACCTGCAGAACGGATGTGGCCGTTCTGGAGAAACCGAAGACGCTGCTCAGGTCCAGGATGTTCATGGCTGACAGGAACATTACCAGAACCATTAGGAATAGAAGGAAAACGATCAGTCCCATCAATTTTCTCATAATGGGTCCTCAGCACTGAACAAAGCGCAGTATCAGAATTACTAAAGCAACGGTGGCGACTGCAAGTACTATCTTTCTCATGGATACCTGCCTAAATCGATAAAAAACTGAATTTCCCCATCTGCATTACTGCCCGGAAAAACACCCCGACATTTCCTGTCCAGCCGTGATTCTCTTCCTGAATTGACTATACCAAGGGCAGTCCTGCCATGTCAAATTCATCAAGGGCTTGTGAACACTCCGAGAAGGCTTTCAAGCTCACACATGTGCCAATGACCTGAAAAGCACAGCTCATCCGGCTCAGTTCATACTCCGATTCTACAGTTGTAAGTATATTCAACCTCCAAGGTAGACAGGTACGCGTGGAGTCGTTCTCGGGAACAAAGAACACAGTTCAGCTTCCACCTGCTTACGGGTACTACTTTGCTCAGGTGACTTCCGATGGAAGGACATTATAAACAATGGAACTTGGCTGTTTCTAAATGAAGTTCGATAAACATAGAAACATCTTTATTCTAGTTGCGTTCTATGCCATATCAAGGGTAATGATCTTTCTGCTGGGCGTCAGATTTGATGCAAGCCCGATAACCTGGTACTGGCAGTATCTTGATCCACAGCTGCTAGGGGGGGAGAGCCTCCTGGGCAACCTGTGGCTCCTCCACTCCCAGCCACCTCTCTACAATTTCTTCTTAGGTTTTATTCTCAATATCTTTGGTGAAAATTATACACTTGGTTTTCACATCTCATACCTGTTCATCGGTCTTATCCTTTGCGTTTCTCTGTACTTTCTGCTTCGAGAGTTCAGGGTCAAGCAGTGGGTTTCAATGACTGTGGCATTGCTGTTCTCGATCAGCCCGTCTGCAATCAGCTACGAGAACTGGCTGTTCTACACCTATCCCATTTGTGCCGTTCTCTCTGTCGTTGCTTTGATGGGAATTAAGCTGGCGAGAACGCACAAGCTTTCCTATGCGGTATGCTTTCTTGTTCTGACTTCTGTCCTTGTTCTTTCCCGTAGTCTGTTCCATCCAGTATTCTACCTGATTTCAGTGATACTTGCAGTGCTTCTCACGGATCGAGCAAAGAGGAAGAAAGCCATAGGTGCAGGTTTCTTGATTGCTGTTCCTATTCTTGTCATTTTACTGAAAAACCTGCTGCTGTTCGGATTTTTAGGGACCAGTTCCTGGTTCGGTCTCAATCTCGCTAAAGTAAGCACTTTCATGCTTCCCGACCGGGAAAGGGAAGCTATGGTGAATGATGGCACCCTGAGTGAGCATGCTCTGGTTCATCCTTTTGGAGAACTGTGGCGCCGGGAGGAATGGCTTGCTAAAACTGAGATTCCAATCTATGGCAGCGCTGCAACCGACAGCATGTATAAGTCTACGGGAGAGAACAACTACAATCACTCAGCATATATCATCCTATCCCGTCAATACTTCTCAGATGCGGTGTCAGTGCTGAGTAAGCGTCCTGCCGTATTTGTCAAAGCGATGGTACATGCGTACGGACACTATTTTGCTCCTTCCTCATGCTATCCCCTTGTGGAAGACAATGTTCGGAAACTCGGTGTTTACGCAGGGATCTACGAATTCGTGTTCCAGGGCAGCCCTCTGATGCTTACAAGACTTGAGCTCGCCCTTGCCGAGGACTCCGGCAACTATATCTCAGTGATTCTTAGTCTAAACCTCTTGATGCTGACCCTTTTACCTGTTGCACTGATCTATTGGAGCATTCAAGTCTTGAAGCGCAAGGAAGACTGGATACTGATTATCCCGGTTCTTCTTATCTTCGCTTTCGCTACGGTAGCAGGCAATACAGTCGAGGTCGGCGAGAACAACCGTTTTCGCTTCATGATCGATCCTTTGATCATTGTACTTATTCTTGTTGCTTTGTTCCGGATGTTTGCCCCGTTTCATAAACTCTGCCTGGATAAGGAGTAAACTCTGTCCAGGTGCTCCAGTATGCGCCTGATAGCGGAAAGTTGTTTACTTGATAGGACTGGTCTGGACCAGGGCTATGGGGTAGATTGTTATTAGATCCGCTTCAGTGATCATCCTTGGCAGTGT
>DAOWFD010000131.1 GCA_030638185.1 Candidatus Aegiribacteria sp. | reverse complement strand
GGTTGGTTACGGTTGTCCATGTTGTGCCGAAGTCCTCTGTGTAGAAGAGGATAGAGTTGTCCCAGTCATTTGTGTAGTAGGTATCTGTGTTAGGATCGTTGTTCCAGGCTATACCGAAGCATGAGTTGTTCGCTACATCCAAGCTCATTGTGCCCTGGGGTGCGCCTGAAGTGGGATCATAAGCCCGTATCAAGTCATTATCCTTGTCCACAGCAAGAACGTAGAATACGCTTGGCCCCTCAAAAACATCAAGGCCAAGGGCTATATCTGCCAGAGTCCAGTCATTGACAAGGGTCAGCGTTATGTCATCGCTGTCCGAAGAATGAGGATTGACTCCTGCATTCATCCCCGTGTATCCGTTGTCCGAGAAAGCCAGTGCGGCAAAGATCAGAATAAAAAGAAAATACTTCATTGATATCCTCCTGGAATTATTGGTTGAGCTATTTCAGTTACCGGTGTTTATTGATGTTTTCTGTGTTGTTGTCAAACCTGTTCGAATTACCAGCCCTGATCTGAAAAGCTATGGTTGACGATCCCCCAGGGCACGAGAGAGGATCAATCCTCCAGAGAGCACAATCATGGATGTGTGAACTTACTTCTTTGTAAGCATATCCGCATTTACGACTGTTGCTCTTTCGCAGTATCTGCATCTGTAGGTAACTGTACCTTTGTTCTCCAGCACGAAGTGCTTCCTGGCCCCCAGTTTGTTTGTGGCACAGTTGGGATTGGGGCAGGAGAGTATATCCCTGACTTCAGAGGGCAGTGTGATCTGCCGCTTTTCTGCTACTTTTCCATTCTTGATAATATTGATTGTCGCATCGGGGGCTATCAGGGCGATCTTGTTCGTTTCTTCATGGGAGAGTTCGCGGTTTTCAATCTTCAGAATATCCTTGCCGCGAGGATGTTTCTCGGAGTTGAAACCGATCCCGATTGTCATTATTCCCTCATTTTCCAGCCCCAGTATACGGATTACTTTGAGGGCAAGGGGAGTTGGAATATGATCGATCACAGTACCATCTTCAATCGAATAAACCTTGTAAGTTCTCGCCATCAGTCCAGCCCTCCAGTCACCAGGCCGAGCAGCGCCTGTCTTGTCGGGATACCATTGTGTGCCTGTGTGAAGTATATCGCGTTAGGCATTGAGTCGATCTCTTCGGCAATCTCATCTACTCTCGGCAGAGGATGCATTACCCGTATGCCTTCTCCCAGCAGCCTTATGGTTTCCTGCGTGATTCTATATATGCCTGCGACTTTTTCATATTCCTGCGGATCACCGAAACGTTCCTTTTGAATTCTTGTAACGTAAAGGATGTCAAGATCACAGTTTTCCGCATCTTCAAGGTCTGCAACACTCTTGTACTTAACGTTTCTGTCATCCAGTTCCTTCAGTATGTTTTCCGGCATCTGCAACGATGGTGGTGAGATGAATGTCAGTTCATTACCGAACAACGCCAGGGCATGTGCAAGGGAGTGAACAGTTCTTCCGTATTTAAGATCCCCCATCATACCGATCTTCAGGTTTTCAAGGCGTCCAAAGCTCTCATTTATGGTAAACAGGTCAAGAAAAGTCTGAGTGGGATGCTGGTTTGCTCCATCACCTGCGTTGATAACAGGTGTACTGGAGAGCTCCGAAGCCATACGTGCTGCTCCTTCCACAGGATGACGTATAACGAGGACATCGCAGTAACCGGAAACAGTCCTGATAGAATCGGCAAATGATTCGCCCTTGCTCTGTGAAGAAGCCTTGGGGTTCGCGATACCGAAAACGGAACCTCCGCTTTTGAAAACAGCGGATTCAAATGAAAGACGGGTTCTTGTTGAAGGTTCGAAAAAAAGTGTTGCGACAGTTTTCCCTTTGAGAAAGCCGGATAATTCGCCGTGTTTAACACGTTTCGTTGTTTCAACTACCTTTATCAGATCATCATGAGACATGTCTCTAATGGATACTATACTTCTACCATTGAACGATACCACTCACATACCTTCTTCCCGATTGCGGAATATCCTGACTAAATAGTGATATGAGACTGTTTCAATATTCGCACTTGGGTATATATACATCAAGTAATCCATGCTTGAAAAGGAGAAACAATGTCAGAGCTTACCGATAGATTCCTCAGGTATGTCCGAATAAACACAGCTTCCGATTCATCCTCTTCGACATCCCCTTCCTCAGCCAGGCAGATCGAATTTCTACGCATGCTTGAGATCGAACTCAGTGAACTTGGACTGGACGATATCGAACTCGATGAAAAGGGTACCCTCTACGCTTCTCTTCCCGGAGAAGGATGTGGCGATACAGTAATAGGTCTTCTTGCCCATGTGGACACCTCACCGGAAGCACCTGGTGAGAATGTTAATCCCGTTCTTCATCGTAACTGGGACGGCAATCCTATTGAGCTTTGTGAAGGAGTAGTGATTAAACCGTCAGATACTGTTGATATGCTCAGATATGTCGGTGATACAATTATCACTTCCGACGGCACAACTCTTCTTGGCGCGGATGATAAAGCCGGTGTGGCTATTATTGTAGAAATTCTTGATACTCTTATAAATAAGCGTGAAATACCAGGACCGCCTCTGAGGATCGCCTTCACGACCGATGAGGAGGTGGGGAGGGGTATGGATAATTTCGACCCGGTGAGATTCGGTGCTGACTTTGCCTATACAGTCGACGGCGGTTCCGTTGGAAAAGTGGATACACAGACTTTTAATGCCTGGTCAGCAAACTGGGAAGTCAAGGGAAGAGAAGTTCATCCCGGAAGCGCCAAAGGAATAATGGTGAACGCCACAAGGGTACTAGCTGATATCGTATCATCGGTATTTCCGGAGGAAATGCCGGAGAACAGTTCCAGAGATGAGGGATATTACTACCCCCTTTCCATATCATCAGTTACCTCTGAAGGAAATCTGAAAATGATTCTGCGGGATTTTACGTCTGAAGGAATGAGGTCAAGGATTGAAACGATGAGGATCCTTGAAAAGTGGATTCAGGCAAGGTATCCAGGAGCGGAAATATCTCTTGAGATGTTGGAACAGTACAGGAATCCCGGTGAGATTCTTCATCGGGACAGAAGGGCTGTGGAATTCGCTCTGAGAGCAACCGGAAAAGTCGGGCTTGAACCTGAGGAAAGCTCTATCCGAGGGGGTACCGATGGGTCCAGATTGTCTTTCATGGGAATCCCAACTGTGAATCTGCCGACGGGTGGAGAGCTTTTCCACTCCAGAAATGAGTGGATCGCTGAAAAGGGGCTTGAGCTGTCATACAGGATTGTACTTGAAACGCTCAGGATGTGGGGTGCGCAGTGAAGCTTACCGGAAGCACTCCCTCTTTATCGATAGAATTGTCTGATACTATTGTACTGATTGGATTTATGGATTCGGTAGAGGATAATACATCCGAAAGGGTTCAGGTATGGTGATGGTGTGTGTTTGCTCTCATTACTTTTATTCGCTATTTTGTATTATGTGTTATAGGCTTGTTGATAATTGAGGAGGGTACTCTTGAAACAAATGACATTTTTAGCGATAGCACTGATGATGTTTGCTGCAAGTGGTTACGCTCAGCTTGACGAGGATGTAGCTTCGCCCGAGGATTCTCTTCAGATTACGGAAGAGGCTGAGATTCCGACCGAAGATATATCTTCGCCCGTGGATTCTCTTCAGATTACGGAAGAGGCTGAAATTCCGACTGAAGACATACCTTCGCCCCCGGATTCTCTTCAGATTACGGAAGAGGCTGAAATTCCGACTGAAGTTATAACTCCCCGTACCATACCCAGTGATCCCTCATCTGTCCTGCAGGAGTTTTTTCAAGCTCTGAAAACCGGTGACACCTTTATGATCTCCCAGCTTATTTCCAGCGATGGGCTTGATGGAATAGAAGTAATGCTGGAAATTCTGAAGGAAAATCTTGATGATAACGAAGAAACTATAATGTCCAGATTAACCACTGCCGGGTATACGGTAACCGCGGATGAAATAGATGACTGGTCACCGATAGAATATCTGACTAACACCATAGTGCTTCCTGTAATGAAAGCACGTTACGCATTTTACGAAATGCAGATCGGCGATTATTCGGATCACGGCAGTGAGCTTATCATTCCACTGGTTTTCAGAACTACCTCAGGGGTGGAGCTGCCCTACCAGGCTGTCCTTGTAAAAGAAGATAACCAGTGGAGAGTAACGGATTTCATGGGGCTGAACAGCTTCCCCTGATTCCACTCATTACTAATCCTTTTCACATGTTTCAATTATTCATCCATCAGTGAGATGGTGAGGGATTCATTGTAATACTTTTATTCTATTATAATATCGGAAATCCGGTACTATTTATACTAAGGAGACGAAGTGAAGAATGCTCAACAGTACAGCTGTCTGACAGGGAGGGCTTGAATTCTCTATGAACCAGGACGATCATGAATTCACAATCGATGGATCCGCTGAATTCGGAGGCCGGGATCGCGGGCCGGTATAAACCCTGAGGAAATCATGAACACATTAAATGTCCTGATATTCGATTATTCAGTGGATCGTTCGGAGGCGCCGCTGTTTAGAAGATGGCTTCCGGATAACTGCGCTTCCACAGCTGTGTGTGTCTATTTCGGTGACAGTTTTCCCGATCCGCTTGAATATTCACACGTGATGCATACCGGATCCAGCTTATCCATATGTTCAGACGCTGGATTCCTTGCAAATGCGGAAAATACTGTAAGAAAATGTGTCGCTGAGAACATTCCTCAGATGGGTGTCTGTTACGGGCATCAGCTCATCTCCAGGTCACTCCTGGGTTCATCAGCCATCGGCAGATGTCCCAATGGTCTGGAGGCCGGCTGGATCGACGTAGAGATGACCGGCAGCGGACTTGAGATACCTGGAGTGGTATCTGTCGCCAGGGTTCTGCAGTCGCATTTCGACAGAGTTGAGAAAATTCCTGATACCTCTGAGGTAATAGCTACGAACGATCACACGGAAATCCAGGGATTCGTTGACAGGGAGAAGAACCTTTTCAGCCTGCAATTCCATCCGGAATTCACCCGCGAAGAAGGTAACAGACATTTTCTTAAGGAAGCCAGGCTCCTGGAGGAAAATGGCATCGATCTGGAGTCTGTGCTTGATGACGGGCCATCGCTTGATACCGGAAAAGTTTTCTTCGAGTATTTTCTCAACACGTTCCGGAATCCCAGAAGTGCTTCAGCCTATGGACATAAAAGACATGAAAGGTCAGATTGATGAGGGTATTAGAGAGCGTCGAACCAAAAGAAGTCTGGTACTGGTTTGAAGAGATATCGAGAATTCCC
>DAOWFD010000034.1 GCA_030638185.1 Candidatus Aegiribacteria sp. | reverse complement strand
CCGTATATGTCAGCCCAATGAACCTGCCGCAGTGATCGTCGGAACCTCCGGTGAAACCGGTGAAGTCAGGGTCACTTTTTATCGATCTGACAATTGGAAGAACTGACTCATTCTCCAGTCTGGATCTTGTGCCGTTAAGAGATTCGATCAGCCCGATTCTCTGTACGATGTTTTTGAATTCATCGCTTTTCAGATCGGTATCCGGGAAATAGAAAGGGTGAGCAAGTGAATGGATTATGCCTTTATCCTCAAAATAATCCATTAGGGACGGGAATGAATCTCTCAAGGTGATTATTTCGTCATGCTGGTGCTGCGTGATGTTGAATGCCAGAATATGAACAGAAGTTCTGGTTCCGGGAAGGTATGTCCTTATTTCCTCACTGATAAAGGTTCCCGGCAGGTGAGATATGCTCAGAGCTCCTTCGATCGTGTTGATGTCGGTTATGGTGACAAAATCCATGCCGCGTTTCCGCGCGAGTTCGTATATCAGCTCGGGTGGTGTGAAGCTTTCCGGGGCTTTGAGCGATCGGAGAGCCCATCGTCCGGATTCCTTCGAATACTTTGAATGAACGTGAAGATCACATGAAAAAGCAGACATTATACCTATACTATTTCCGCATTATCTGTTAACTGTTTCCATAATAATTCGATATTCAGTGTCTTTACCCAACGTTTCAGGTATTCCATGTCTAATTGCCCATACTGTACTTCAAAAACCCGGAGGGCATCTGTAAATTGTTTTTCACTTCCACCTGAAAGAACCGTCCATTTCAATTTAGCTAGAATTGTGTCCTCCGGAGTTGAAACTTTCATTTCAATGTCGATGAATTTTACACTGATTCTGCGAGAAAAACGCGACTTATCGAAAGGTTCATCCGTTAATATCCAGAAATCGACTTTATCCCCGCTTGTTACGTCTAAGAGATTAAACATTCTCTGGCAGTCAATTGCCTCAAGAATGCTTCCTTCATCAAGATAATAATCGGGTGGTGGGAATGCTCTCACCAGTTTCTTTACTTTTGTTCCATGAATAGAAATAACCACATCTATATCATGGGTAGACCGCGGCTCTCCCTGTAAGCTTGAAGCAACGGAACCAGTTATCATATATTGAATATCATTTTGATCAAGTGCTTGAATAACCAGTTTCAGTAGTTTCTGTTGTGACATTTATCCAGACGCTCCAATAGCATTCTCTTGAATTCTTCATTTTGAAGATTCGGAAATCTCCTGTGTAATCCATGAATAAAAAGTTGTCTGGCAAATTCAGACAATTCAAATGCCTTGAGCAACCTTTTTTCAGGAGTCATTTGACGAAGCGCTTGAATATACTTTTTATGATTTGGTTTTATTTTAGTATTCATGAAATATCAACACCCCGAAAAACATTTCTGTACCTTATACTCAATCCTGATTCTTCCAAGGATGAAAAATAGCGACATCAACCTCGTTCCGTCAATGAAATATGCAATTTGATGCTGTCCTGTTGCTATCTTTCTACAATAACTATACCCTGTGGACCATCTCCGGCTTCCAGTGTATCGAGTATCGTCTGAGTGTTCCAGTCAGCGATATAGACCAGATCCATTATTGGATCGGTTATGTACATTGTATCACCGATGCATGCAAGGCCGCATGTACCCCCGGCACCTGTATCCCATGTGTCAGTGAGAGTACCGTCTTCATTGTAGAAATAGATGCTGCCCGATGACCAGCCGTCACCTGCGGCATAACCTGAACCCGCCTCTACAGGATATCCGGGTGATCCGCCGGTATTTACCTGAGACAGGATCTGCATACTGACCGGGTCCACGATGGATATCAATCCATCACCTGTATAGGTTGTGGTCACCGCATGCACCATGCCTGTTTCACTGAAATATTTCATGAAGCATACGTTATCAGGCGTAGATATGGAATCGATTACATTTCCCGTTGATACATCAAGCACGGTTATTCCACCTGTTATTGTAGAATCGGGCCAGTTTGATCCGTGTCCTACAAGAACCCGGCTTCCGGTGGATGCTATTGAAGTGGTATTACCTTTTACATCGATGATCGATACCGAACCGCCCGAAGAGAGGTCAACTTTCGCCACCTGGCTCGTCATGAGAAGTGTAACCCAGAGATGATTACCATCCCAGGATGACTGGTACGGGTTGCTTCCGGCGGGAAGATCGATATGGAAAAGTTCTCCACAGGTAGAATTCACATCAAAAACCTGAATGATTCTTGAGAATGAGCTCAGCACGGCTATCCTGTTATTTTCGTATGAGATGATATCGCTTGGGACATCACCTGTAGTGTAAGCGGTGGTAATCAGTGTATCGCTTTCAAGGAAGTAAAGATCAACGGTATTACCCAGTCCGTTGAACCATGCAACCACCGTACCGCCGGGAGTAGAAAAAGGATCGGGCTCAACAGGTGAATTGCACGATGCCGTCATAATGCTGACGATCGCGATGAAGGTTATGACTGTTAATCCGGGACGATATCTTTTCATTTTTTTCCTTTCAGTTTCCGTTCCAATTGATTCCAAAGAACAAAGTTCTCGGTTTTCCGGAGTATCCGCTGGTTTCCTGGTAATCCTCGTTAAAGAGATTCTCAACAGAGGCGTTCACAGAAAAGCTGCCCATGAATTCGGGAAGCAGTTCGACGCCCGCCGAGATAATCGTATATGCAGGCATCCATGATGTTTCACTGTAGTTCTTGAACCTTATGCCCATACCACTTGCGGATACTGACCAGTAAGCCCATCGGGAACATTCCATTCCTGCCTGAACACCGAATGTGTAATCAGGTGTATATGGCAGTATTCTGCCGTAGTTTACCGATTCACTGCAGTTATCGGTAACTTCCAGCAGTGTAAATATACCTGTTATTTCAGCAGGACCTTCAGAAAACCATACCTCCACTTCGATGCCCTTTCTGAGAGCCTCTGCTATGTTGACAGGGGACCATTTTCCTCCCTGCCCCGGTTCCCATCTGATAAGATCCCCGGTTTCCGCCATAAAACCTGTTGACGAAAATCTAAAACTCTTAAGGGCGTTGAGTGAAATCCCGCTCTCGAATTCCACTGAGGTTTCAGGAAGAAGATCCGGGTTCCCCCGGGCGAAATTATCCTCCGGCCAGTAGAGGTCGTTAAGTGAAGGGCGCCTGAAACCTGTAGATGCGGAAGCGTGCAGTAATAGAAGCGAATCCAGCACAGGCAGTCCCGCAGAAAGAACTGATCCAAGCATGGTGCTTTCCGAAGCAATTGCATTAATGCATACTGAAGCTGAGAGTGACAGCCCGTCAGAGTATCCTGCGGCAAGCGCGGTTTCCCCCGTCAGCCTCTCCCTTTCACCCAGCGAAGTGCTCCATACTCTGTCGAGGGAGGAATTTGCTGATAATCCAAGATGAAATGGCAACATAGGAATACCGTACTCAAGGGTCAGGTCGCCGCTTAATTCATCATGTGTATCGTCCACTGTTGATGGTGTCGTGGATTTATACTCATGCCTTCCGGTTCTCATGCCGGCGGAAAGCCTTAAATTACCCGGATTCCAATTGCCCCATCCATCAAGACTGTACCTTTTCCTTGTGCCGTCGGTGGGGACTGTCCAGTCTGGGCTTTCGGTTTCACCGGAGGATACAGCTGCCAGAAAGCCGTAACTGAAAGAGTGTCTGTTTCCATTAAAGAGAAGTGCTCCGTCATGGGCTGTGGACCCGGATATGCCTGTAAGCTTCCTGATACTCAGTGAAAAGCGGTTCTGACCGGATGAAATCCCTCCTGAAAATGCCGCGGAACCATCATCACCTGCAGTCAGAGATGCTCTGGGAGGCAAACCAGAGGATTCCGGAATGAAATTCAGTGTGCCGGCCATTCCGCCTTTAAGAAAACCCGACCCCCCTCCTCTTGAAATTTCCATTCCGCCGAACAGCACAGGATCCAATGTCATTCCAGGGAGACAGTCCATAGAACTGCTTATTTCATGTCCATCGACGTAGTACTCGCAATGTGCCCCATCGCTTCCCCTGATGGAAACGGAGATAACCGGCATAGCGCCTCCGTATTCACGGACATAAATACCGCTGCTTCTACTGTTGAGGCTCCGCAGGCCTGATCTGCCAAGGTATTCCATGTCGTCTCTGTTCAGAACAGTCGTCGCAGGGAAGTGATCCCTGAACCCCCCGCGCGAAGCGGTAACCAAAATAACCATACCGGATGGAACAGGCACGGATGTCAGAATGATCTTACCTGAGGATGGTATCGCTCCCTCCCATGTCTTGTATCCTATTGCCCTGACTTCAACAGAATCCGTTCCATCGGGCAGGGATACTTCTCCTCTGGCGTCTGAAATACCGATGAGAGTGTTATCCGTACATATAGAGGCTCCGGTGACAGGACGGCCGCACAAATCAGCTATCGAAATGTCAGCCTGTGATAGGCTGATCAGGAGCATAAGCAGCTGTACCATGAAAAAACCTCCTGCAGCTTTTAAAGCCGCGGAGGCTGAGCCCGAAACTTTATCCCTTAAGCGGGGACTCTGTTCCAGGCCGCGGTGCAATATCCTGACTTCCGGATCGTCCCTCTCCCCGCCTTCCCACCTTTCAGCAGTGGCATTAATGGGGTTTGGTACCCGGTTACAGTGGCGCTACCGTGGCGGATTTACACCGCCTTCCTGCACCCCGCGACCAATATTTCAACAGAATATATAATGATTGAGGAGCGGAAGAGCAATTGAATTGCTGTATCAGAAATCGAAGATGATACTGCAGCAGGTTATCTCACCTTCGGCTTTCGCAAGCTCGGATATATCAATAGAAATCATGTTGATGCCTTCATTGATGAGCTTTCT
>DAOWFD010000069.1 GCA_030638185.1 Candidatus Aegiribacteria sp. | reverse complement strand
AGCTTTCAGGGTGCCATGAAAAACCTGCGGCGGATTCGTACAGACCCCCGGACGCATCAAGTTCAACAGCTTCGATAATATCATGTGAGATATCATCCCGGTCGTAATATATTCCTTCAAAGGAAAAGTCAGAAATTCTTGCTATTCCAGCTCCTAAGGCAAATTTGTGGTTCGCCTGGAATTTTATGGCTGCTGACAGGTTTGCAAGAGCAATCCAGTTGTAATTATGAAATCCTGTTGTGTCTTCGAAGGATTCAGTGAGTACACCTGGACCAATCGACATCGAGAAATTGGTTCCGGGAATCAGGTAGATGTCGGCAGGATTGGTCAGAATGGAGAGGGCATCTCCGAAACCGATGGCTCTGGCTCCGCCTAGACCCATAGTAACAGCATTGTATCCGGGAATGGAGGTACCATTCCCATTGGCATCGGCGTATCCGAAAGCAAAGGTAACGCCCGGAATTGCAAGAAGCAATACCAATGCAGAAAATAACACAGTCCTCATAATGATCCCCTTTTCATTCAATGATGTCCGTAGAATACCGGAAACCGCCGGCAGCCGGTCTGCCGGCGGTAACAACTAATTCCTCAGGAGAAGTTCTCCTTTACGTACTCGTACCCTTTTCTAACCGCCTTTTCGTTCAGCTTGATGACCGACTCAGGCTTCCCTTTGAACAGAGATGACATGAGACTCTCTATTTCACCGGGATCGAACATTCCGGTGACAGCTGCAAAGGCACCTACATTGACCATACTCTGTACTCTCGTATCGCCGAATTCATCGGCGATGCCGGTAATGGGTATGGAGTACACTTTAACGTCCTTGCGGGCAGGTTCTACGTTGATAAGTGTTGTGTTATAAATAAGTGCTCCGCCTGGAATGAGTATCTTCTCGAATTTTTCGAGACTTGGCTGGTTCATGGCGATGACCATGTTGGGTTCGGTGCACTCGGATGCGCCTATCGTATCGCTCTGTATCTTGACAGAGCAGTTCGCGGTACCGCCCCGCATTTCGGGGCCGTAGGAAGGAAGCCAGCTCACGTTGTAACCGTATTCCATTCCAACGTTAGCCAGAGCTATACCTGCAGACATGATACCCTGTCCGCCAAAACCAGCTACCCTCAATGCGACCTTCTCAAAGGTAGCATCGGGGTTTTTTTCGAGATTTGAATCGCTGAGGGCACCGTACCCAAGTATCTTCTTGACTTCATCCGGGTCCATGACCGGTACGGGACGTTCAATTGCCGGCGAATCTTCCGAAATATCCCTGAACGTATCCAGAGGAAACCTGGGTATCATATTCTCTTTTATCCAGTTCTGGGCCGGCACCGAGTCCATCTTCCATCCGCTTGGGCACATGCTTAGAACCTCGACAAAAGAGAATCCCTTCTTGTCCCTGGTGTTCTCTATGGCCTTGCGCACGGCTGCCCTTGTCTTCCTGATGTTAGGCATATCATGAAGAGAGGTTCTTTCCACGTATACGGGGGCGGTCAGCTGACTGATGATTTCGCACACCTGTATCGGGTAACCGTCAGTTTTGACATTTCGCCCGTAGGGCGTTGTGGTAGTTTTTTGTCCCTCAAGTGTAGTTGGGGCCATCTGTCCGCCGGTCATGCCGTATATGGCGTTGTTAACGAAGAAAACTGCCATGTTCTCCCCGCGGTTCGCCGCCTGGAGGATATTATTGCCTCCGATAGCCGCAAGGTCTCCGTCACCCTGGTAACTTATTACTACAGAATCGGGATTCGCTCTGGAAACGGAGGTAGCAACGGCAGGAGCTCTTCCGTGTGGAACCTGCAGGTTTCCGGTATGAAAGTAGTAGTATGCGAACACACTGCAGCCAACGGGACTGATAACTATTGTCTTTTCTACAATGTCAAAATCCTCAAGGGCTTCAGCTATGAGCTTGTGCAGGATTCCATGGCCGCAGCCAGGGCAGTAATGTGTTCTGTCCTTCTCAGCCCCGGGCTTATGCTTGTACACATCAATGAAACCCAGTGGTTTTCTAAGTACTGTTTTCTGTGCCATAATCACACCCCATAAAGTTCGGAGACCTTCTCACAGATCTCCAGGGCAGTCGGAACGTTGCCACCCATTCTATTGTGCAGATCGGAAATCATCTTTCCGCTCAGCGCAAGATTTACATCATCCACAAGCTGACCATCAGACATTTCAACGGTAAGAATGCCTCTAAATCCTCTGTCCGGAAGCGAAGCGATCTCTTCAACAGGGAACGGGAAAAGAGTTATGGGTCTGAGCATACCCAGCTTGATTCCTCTTTCCCGGGCGATATCGATGGCAGAACGGAGGACACGGCTGGAACTTCCATAACCGATGGTTACAATGTCAGCATCGTCCATCATGTACTCCTCCACCCGTACTTCGTTTTTCTGGATAACTGCGTACTTCTTCATTAGTTCTTCATTCCACCGTTCGAGGTCATCATGATCAAGGTAGATGGAATTGATGAGATGCCTGGAATCGGCAGTTCCATAAATAGCCCATTCACTCTTGTCAGGAAGTCCTGTCACCGGTTCCGGAAGCTCTACAGCCTCCATCATCTGACCGATGACACCATCGGTGAGCACAAAGACAGGGTTTCTGTACTTATCCGCCAGTTCGAATGCCAGCATTGTCAGATCACACATCTCCTGGGCCGAGTTGGGCGCTAGTACGATAACCTTGTAGTTGCCGTGTCCACCGCCCTTGACAACCTGATTGTAATCTCCCTGCTCGGGGCCGATGTTGCCGAGGCCGGGACCGCCGCGCATGATGTCTATTATTACACATGGAAGAGCCGAACCTGCGCAGTAGGAAATACCCTCCTGCTTAAGGCTGATTCCGGGGCCAGAGCTGCCGGTCAAGACCCTCTGTCCGCATCCCGCTGCCCCGTAAACCATATTAATTGCAGCAACTTCGCTTTCAGCCTGAAGGAATGT
>DAOWFD010000140.1 GCA_030638185.1 Candidatus Aegiribacteria sp. | reverse complement strand
TATCCGTGTAACTAACGATGGAATAGTACTTGTGAAACATTACACCTATCTGAGGATGTACGATTCGGATTTTAACTGTACTCTGACCCGGGATAACTTTAGCTGGGGACATGCGTTTGTAGGGTTATCGAATGCAGGAGACCGGTTTTACACAACCACCTACGACAGTCTACGGGCATACGATATGCAGGGGAATCTTCACTGGACCAGGGAATTATTCGAACCCGATAATCAACGAATAATCCATGTAAGAAACCTTACGTTATCTCATGATGGTACCTATATAATTGTTCTAGATTTGTATAAACTCCAGATTATTAGCACTGATGATGGTACTCAAATTGCAAGATTCGATTTCGCGGAAAGAGTACTTGATTATTCAATAAGTGAATCAGATTCCGTTATTGCTTTAACCTGCTACTTCGCAAATGATAATATTGGTGTCAAATCAATTTCACTGGCCGAAGGTGATTTCAAGCTTGATAAGTTTCTAAGCATGAACAACTACAGAAGTGTTTCTGAAATGCCTGTTCAATTCACATCAGAATCTGTATCAGATAACGGCTATGTACTGGCTACTCTGCCATATGAACACCCTAGACTCTTTGCTCGCTTCGTTTTGCTATCTCCCAATATGGATATAGTATGGTTATCAAACAGTTTGCATGATTCACATGCTGGATTTGCAAATTCCGCTACTGGTTTCCGCAGTGATATTCCGGGCTTCTGGTACTTTGATGGAGAGAGTATACATTCCTGCCTGATTGAGGGGAGATAATATGTTATATCTGTGTTTACTCCTGCTCATATCTTCAGTTGACATTGAATACCCGGACAGCTCAGCTGCGTGGCCCTTAGGTTATTTTGCACCTCTCCGGAGAGGATACGGTCAATGGAATGTCACTGATGATTTTCACAGAGCGCTTGATTTTCATGGCTCAGTGTATAATCTGGTATCTGCTCCTTATCCTGGAGACGATTTCTGGGTGATTGATAAATATATTGTGACTGATACAATAACTGAAACACGGGCTGAAGGCCATGTAATAATCGGTAATGACTTAAACGCTGACTACGGATGGTTATATGGACACATAAATATCAATCATAAAAGATTTCCACTTGATCCTGAAGTACCATACAGTAGATCTGTGATTTCAGAATTAGTACAGCATTCCCTCGGTAGTCATGTACACTTTAGCTGGCTGGATGTAGGTGCTCTTTCCCCAGGAGTTCCACAACATGGATACTTCAATCCCATCGATTATCTTATCCGCTGCTGGAGTCTTTTCAATGTTGCTGCATTTGGGCCACTAAATAGTTATGGCGTTTTTGGATTAAAAGGAGTTGTATTCTTTCCGGATGACTCGCCGTTCCCATCAGCAGACCAAAACAATATCCGCGAAGTAGTTGATATTGTAGTAAGACCATATACTTACTATTATCAAAATCCAACAAATGATGCGTGTGGTGTTCGAATAGTCAATTGGCGCCTGGCCTGGCAGAATCCCAGCACACTTGAGTATCAACGATACAACACTTCTTTTCTGGGTAGATGGCGTACTTTATATGACTTCAGTGGATATATCTATGATGATGCTGATCCGACGATACCTATTTCTGAATACGAAAAGATTTATTTTGACACTGATCATTGGCAAAATTACTTGTGCCTGACAAATACTTGCGAAACTCCAAGGTCAGATTCGTCATTTTCCGGTGTCGCAACTGTCTGGATTGATTCTTATAATCGTCAAAATGATTTTAACGACGGGGAGTACTGTAGAGGGGGCTGGGACACAAGACTTGCATCGGGATTTGCATTTGATGGAGATCCTGCATATGTTGATGAAGCTGCAGCATTCATTGATGGACGATATGCTATTGATGTTATTGCCATCCCTCAAAGATTTGATAATAAAACTTTTAGAAGGTTGCCGGTTAACGATATCACATTGCCTGAACCTGAAGTTACAGGTATAATTGTGGATAACTGGGCTCCAAGGATTTACGAAATCTGTATAAAAGACAATCCTTCGGAGATTATAAGGGATAGATATTACCAAATAAACGAACCGAATAATCCCTATGAAGGAAGAATGTATGGATATTATCCTCAGGATTCTTGGGCATATATCGGTACTGGGACCGGCACTAATGAATACTCATTGGAGATTTGGTACAGCGAACCGGTAACAGTTACTCAAAATATTTCCTTGACAATCAAGATGGTTATTGGCCCGGATTCCTCTGTAAATTGGCAGGATGAAATATCCTTTGCACTTGATGAATCCTGCTTGAATCCAGCAGGTGAGTGTGAATATGCATTATATACCGCTTCTGGAGCGAGACCAAGTGGTTATGTTGGTAATCAGATCGTTGAGCTGGCTATAGACTCTTCTTTTGCGACCGATCTTGCTGGAAATGGACTGGATGCAGATGCCACAACAATTGTACCAGCTCTGGGGGGTGGTTCTATTATCAACTATGAACCTACCTTTACGTGGATTGAACCACACGTACCAGTTTCGGGTTACTATCGTGAGGTAAGTGATCAGGATTCAAGGTCGAATACTCTATGGGCTAATTATGATGCGATATCTACTTTTCCTTACTATTTAGAACATACCATAACTCTTGTAGGTCCACTAACAACAGCTGAACTATTTCATGAAGTGGGTCCTCAAAGCTATAGTAGATGCGATATCTACGGAGGAACATGGATGTGTGATGTTCAAGACGATGTACTGCATGTATACATTGTTGACTATCTTGGGAATATTAGACAAAATGCAATAGTGTTTGATTATGCAGCAATTGATGCCTCTGGTGAGTTATTTAGTGCTCTAATTACTGCAATAACATATCCACCTGAGAATCCCTGGGAAAATCCCACCTGTGATTTTGATAGATTCGGTTGGTTAGCATGGAGAAAAATAATACCGCCACCGGAAGACGGAAGTATCATAAGAGATGAAGTATATGTACAGAATATTGAGCTTCATGTTTCAGTTTATGATTCTTATGGTAGTGGAAGTAGTAGTGATTTTCTGGTATTCGCAGGTCATACTTGGTATGATTCACTATCAATGCAATGGTGTGAGACAGATTTTAGATCAATATCTGATGTTTGGCCAGGTGATGATGGAAGAATTAGGGTGAAAACCCGTGAATACTTGTATCCAAATACTACACCAATTCTTAATACTTATTATTTAACTCCTCCTGGAACTCGAGTTTTAAATAATATTGACTCAGATAATGTGCGTCTTACTGGAATTGCATCTCTGGATATCGAAATTGACGATTACTTTACTGTATTCCCAAATCCCGTAAGAGGTTCATTAAGTATTGAGTTCATGACATCTGAAGCTGTTGGTTCAACTGTACATATTTATGACATATCCGGACATCTGGTTAATACCATTGCGGAGGAATTGCCTGGAATGCGGAACCATAATCTCATTTGGAATTTAAAGGATACAAGCGGGCACATAATTCCTACAGGGATATACTATGTGTCTCTTGTTTCCGGTTCCTTTACAGAGACCAGAACTGTGATTGTGATTCATTAATCTATGAGATGCTTGATTTCTGTGAATCAGTTGAAGACTTGATTCTGTACTTAGAATGTTTCTACTGAAAAGGGATTCAAATATCTCTTGCCTGTCTAGCAGTAAACTTTTTATAGGAGGTTAATCCGAATTATATTAGATAATAAAGGAAGTAAGTTCTTTCTGGGGCAGTAACCCTTGTCTACTCGCGCGGCAGCAGCAGGTCATTTTCCGTGATCAGTTCTTTCAAGTTCTTCTCAATCAGGTGATGATGATCGTTCCAGTGATCCCCGAAGACATCCATGGGCTTTCCGCTTGAAAGAGAAAGGTGCAGGTCGCCGATCAGGAATATCTTCATAACCTGCCTTTCGTCTTTGACGCTTTCCATATTAAGGATTCTCTTAAATCCGGGTGTTCAATCACTGCCGGGATAATTGACCGGTTTCAGGATTTCCTGATTTATGATGATGAAAATTATAATACAATAAGGGATATGCAGAGGGGCCAGCTTCGATGAGACGGGGCTAAAGAGTATTACCTTTTCAGTGCACGAAAGGGAATGCTGGCTTCATCGTATGTCATGCTTATTATAAGCGTGACTCATCCATCCAACGCTTCTACGATTCACTCGACGCGGGTAGACATAACTTCTGAATATTCATGGCGCTTAAACCAGCAAGGACTATTGACATACAGAAAAAAATGAAGGATACTCGTATCACTTATTCATTTAGAACAATTCAATATCAACGAACAGGAGTACTTGACAATGAAGCTTTTTACACTGTTGATAGTGCTTATCGCAGCGACAGTAGTATCGGGAGAGATCGTCTATCGCTCCCCTGACCCGGTTGAAGATGTCGTACTTGTTGAATCCACGGATAACAGCAAGCTTATAGAATTCAATCTCTCCGCACTGGAATCGGTTGAGATCGAACTGGAAGGTTTCGGGCTCGGAACCATGTTTCGCATACCTTCCAACGGAGGTTTTCTGGCAATGGTCGGATCTCCCGACATGCCGGTTATTCGAAGAATGGTTCTTATTCCGTCATCGGGAAATATTGAACTTGAAATTGTAAGTGAAGAGAGCCAGTACCTGGGCCACTACAACGTCGTGCCGTATCAGCAGCCTTCTACATACTCAGGAGGACCTTCCCCATACAGGATCGACAACTCGGTTTACAGTACATCGGAGGCATTTCCCGCAAACTCAGTTGAGCTGGAATCTATCAATATTCTCAGGGATGTCCGCGTAGCCTGGATACGCTACAATCCTGTAACCGTTAACCCGGTAACCGGAGATGTTTACATTGTGACTTCGGTTGTAGTAAATGTAAAGGGTATCGGCGGCAGTGGTGAGAACGAACTTGCAAGATGCCCCGGGGGATTTACCAGAAGTTTTCTTAGGCTTTACGATGAGGTAATAGGCTTTGAGCCGGTGATGGATACCGATGTTGTTGACGGAAGTTACGTGTTCATCGGCACGGAGGAATCCATCGCCGAAGCCCAGGATCTTATCAGCTGGAAGAGACAGAAGGGTTTCAACGTTGAAGTTGGCCTGCTGTCCGTCATAGGAACTTCTGTTAGCGCCATTGATTCGTATTTAGAGATTGCTTTTAACACGTGGCCCAACCCTCCGGAATACGTGATGCTTGTTGGAGGAGACGATGTTGTTCCGACTCCGCAGTATACCGGTCCTCCCCCTTACAACATTATTCATGCCGCGGATAATCAGTATGCCGTTGTGGGTTCGGGAGTTCTTCCGTCAATGAATATCGGAAGGATCTGCGGCAACAACGATACGGAAGACCTTGCATATATATCCTGGAAGATACATCAGAACGAAATGAACCCTTACCAGCCTGGAGCGAACTGGTTCATGAAAGGTTTCAGTATGGGCTGCACCAGCCCGTTCTGTGCTGCTGAAGAATCTCTCATGCTTCATCAGCTCTTCCAGGCGCACGGCATCGACTCGGACTTCTACTGTGATGCCCTTGGCGGCATACCTCCAAGTCTGTCGCATGTCGTCGACGACCTCAACGAGGGCCGTCAAGTAATTAATTACATAGGACATGGTGGTCCTACTTCATGGGTCACAACAGGATTCAGCAATTCACATATAGCAGCCCTTACGAACGGCAGAATGATGCCATGGGTATTCACCATAGGCTGCCAGAATGGAGAATTCGACCACTACTACTGCTTCTGCGAGGCATTCCTTTCCGAGGGAACCATCGCCGACCCCAAGGGAGCTTTAGCCATCATGGGCTCCTCCACCAATACATGGATCGGGACGGGAGACACCTTACAGGTCAATACTTTCAGGGGTTACTTCACAGAAGAAATTCATCATCTCGGAGCTGCCCATACATGGGGTAAATACAAATGCGATGAATACTACGGAGACCAATACAGTGATGATCTGATAATGATGACAACCCTGTTCGGATGCCCGGAAACAGACATTTACAACGATACTGCTCCCCTTCCCGTAATGACCAACACCCATGGCCTTATTCAGCCAGGAACCTTCCAGGTAACAGTTACCGATGATTCCAAAGCTCCCGTCGAGGGCGCGCTTGTTGGTGCTTATTACTCCGATACGGATGAGCTGCTTGATTCGGACTACACCAATTCATCCGGCATAGTTAACCTCACTATTCCAACCATTCCCGGAGGAAACGCAGTAACGATCACATCAACGGCACACAACATGTATCCTGATGTGACTATGGCTGATCAGGAAGTTGGAATCGGAGAGGGGTACGGAGGGATAGTGCCCTCTTTCTTCCTGAACAGACCAGCACCCAACCCGATTACCTCGTCGGCGTCAATCGAGTTTGGCATACCGATGGCGTATGAGGCAGAACTAACCATATACGATCTGTCAGGCAGAATAATCACATCCCTTGAAACCGGTGAACTTGAGGCTGGAACACACTCTCTCACATGGAACGGGACAACAGAAAGTGGTAATGCGGTTCCGAACGGAATCTATTTCATGAAACTAACAGCACCATCGGCTGGAACGATTACGAGGTCGTTCCTTGTGGTAAGATAGTGCTGCAGAAATAACCAGCTTATACGGGCCAGCAGTCTTTTTCGGACAGTTGGCCCATTTCTACCAGCCAGATCCTGGCCGCTTCCGCGACGCCGCCCTCATTCACTGAAGAAACCTCTCGAAATCGGGTTCTCAGATGCTCAGGAGAATCCTTCACCACAAAAGCGTGTCGGGCCCATTGCAGAAGATCGTGGTCGTTGTAGTCGTTTCCCACAGCTGCTGCATCACTGCCCGTTAGACCGAACCTGGCAGCCAGCCATTCAACACCTGAGCTTTTTGATACCCCCGCTGGGAATATTTCCACCCACAATGATTCACCATCGAGTGGTGAGGTTGTCCTGAAAATGTTATAGGATTCTCCCAGTGATTCGGTCACTTCCCTTACAACTCCATCCTGTCTGCCGGGAGGAACGATGATGACAACCTGCGTTGAAACACTATTATCATCACCTTTCCGAATCGGTTTGCAGTAATCCGTATACAGGGCAATACGTCTCTCCATGTCAGGATTTGAACCGGAGCTGTAACTGTATGTGAATACGTGGTTCCGGGGGATTTCTCCCTGAACGCAGAAATCGTAACCGGTATTGCTGAGCCAGTTAACAGCACGGGAGGTGAGGGCTTCATTCATCGATGCCGTCCATAGAAATTCGCCTGTTCGGTAATCCTGTATCCCTGCGCCGCTGGAAAGAACAAGGTAATCAATGGGAAGGGTCCTCTTCCCCATCATCCTGTCGAACGAGAATGGCGACCTTCCAGTTGCAATAACCCTTATGATATTCAGGCTTCCAAGACATTCAAGGGCCAGTATATCCTCCCTGTGAAAATCCCTGCCGGGCATATGCAGCGTCCCATCGAAATCGGTGGCAAATATCCCGACCGGGGTCGGGTTTCTATCTCCAATCACTTATTTCACCTATCCAAGGATCTCAGCAGAACAAGGCTTCCAACGGGAAACCCTGAATGTTCCGCCACCAGGTCGCACTTGACCCTGAAAAGAAAATAGATGTTGGAATCCGACAGGGAGAGAGACTCGTAGTTTCCCTGTCCCTTTGCGATTATCACATCAGCCTTCTCAAAGATGTCTTTAAATTCCGGGGAGCAGTCTCTTAATACAGTTGCAGGAGCTCCAGATCCGTTATCGATAAGCCTAGCTACCCTGTCCAGACCTGCCGCCCTGGCGTCATCAAGTATGGCATCATTAATCGCCGGTGCCCCCCTTACAGCTACAGTGATCTTCTCACTCGTAAACTGTTCAAGGAATACTCTATCGAAAACCGTTTCCCCCGCGTTGTCGGCAAGGTATAGAACAATTTCTGCTTTATCGATCTCCGCTTTGAGCTGCCGGGGATCGGCACCATTCAGCGGCAAATGCATGGCCTCGTTAAGTATGCCGTAGATATCCTCATCCAGGACCTTTTCCTTAGCCCCCAGGTCGATGATGTTTCCTGCAATTGCCAGCCTCAATCCGGCTACGAACGGATCACCGGATTCGCTTACGATCTTTTCCATTTCAGGAAGCATCTCAAGCGCCGCTGCAGTATGTATTGATTTCACTTCCCTGTAGGGGTCCTCAATTCCGGTCATGGCCTTTACGATGCTGCCAATTCCCTGGGCGATTTCAGGGGGTGACCTGTCAAGGTCGGTTTCGGACATATATGCAAAGCAGCTTCGCATGATTTTCATCTGCATTGAAGAATCGTCCGTGGACATGATCGCGACTTCCCTGGCCTGGCGTACAAGGCAGGGAAGACACTCCAGTTCAGCTTTCATATTCAGTCTCCATCCGCATTTCGTAAACGTAATACAGCGGAAAATAATCAAATTCTCGCAAGTCCGCAGTTTTTGTATATTCCCGAACCTATCGAAAACTGGAAAAGGTGTATTCTGAAGGTAACAAAGATAGTGATATTCGATCTTGATGGAACACTCCACCACACGGAGAAAGCGCTTGTTCCGGCAATTCAGATGGTAATGAAGGACCTTGGTTTTCAACCCGCTGCCCCGGCAAGCATCAATGCCCTTTATGGTGAACCGCTGGAAGTTTTCTGCCGGAAGCTCCTGGACTCCAATGATGGAACGTGCCGGAAATTCCGAAGCGGAATTCGCAGGTATCAGAGGATTACTCTTCCTGAAAGAGGGGAGCTCTACCCGGGAACCCTTGAAATGCTGTCTGATCTTAAGGAAATGGGATTCAATCTTGCAGTCTGCTCAAACGCAGGCCTTGAATACATTGAACTTGTTACCGATTCACTGGGAATCGCGGATATGTTCTCTCTGCTCGAGGGCAGGGACGGCCAGTCATCAAAAACCCGCAGGATAGGAAACATCATGAGCAGCATCGGCAGTTCTTTTACTGTGATGGTAGGTGACAGGTACCATGACATTGAAGCAGCTGCGGAAAACTCTATTCCTTCAATAGGATGCCTGTACGGTTACGGCAAGCCTGAGGAAATGCAAAAGGCGGATTATACCGTCAGCAGCCCGTCTGAAATTGTTGACATAATCAGAAACCTTATGGAGAAATATCCCGGCTTACAGCCGTTACACTGATGCTTCCATTGGATGTTCTGAGTGTGATGGGATTACCGCCTTCACCCAGAGTTGCGCTGCCGTCTGTATCATCGAGACTTACATCACTCAAACCCTCACCGGTTACCGAAACTGAACCGTTGGAAGTATTCATATCGATATCAGCATCCAGCCCCGAATCAATCTGAACATTGATTGCCCCGTTGCTGGTTCTCAGTATGATTCCGCAGGGGGGAATACTCATGATCTCTCCGGTGATGCT
>DAOWFD010000050.1 GCA_030638185.1 Candidatus Aegiribacteria sp. | reverse complement strand
GAAAGAAAGTGATCTTCGCCCCTGACTGTATCGGGGCGAGAGTGAATACCCTTTCTGCCTCCCTTGATCCGGGTGATATCCTCCTTCTTGAGAATCTCCGTTTTCATCCTGAAGAGAAGAAGGGTGATATGGATTTCGCCCGTAAACTGGCATCCAACGCAGACATCTATGTCAATGACGCATTCGGTACGATTCATAGATCCCACGCATCCTTGACCGGAGTACCCGAAGTTCTGAGAGGAGGCTACGTTGGACTTCTCATGCAGAAGGAACTGAAGGTTTTCGGGGAGATTCTTTCGTTGCCGGTCAGACCCTTCTCTCTTCTGATTGGCGGTGCGAAGGTCTCCGATAAGATCCAGGTAATAGAGAGTCTTCTTCACCGGCTTGATCATCTGATGATAGGCGGAGGAATGGCCTTTACCTTCATGAAGGAAATGGGGCTGAGCGTGGGTACAAGCCTTATTGAATTTGACAGGCTTGGAGCGGCAAGGAAGATACTTGATGAAGCTGAGGATTACGGCGTGGATATACGCATTCCCATTGACATAGTAGTTGCACCTTCCGCAGCCAGGCCTGACCTGGCTGAGACCGTTCCGGTCGATGCAATACCTGATAAGATGGCCGGACTGGACATCGGACCTGGTACGGTAGAGGAGTTTGGAAAGATCATCAGAAAAAGCTGTACGGTTGTCTGGAACGGACCTATGGGGGTTTTTGAGATACCTCCGTTTGACAACGGAACCAGAGGGATCGCCATGGCTCTCGCTGAAGTTACCGGAAACGGCACGGTCACGGTTGTCGGAGGCGGTGATTCGGTACGAGCGGTTATGGAAGCAGGTCTGGAGGACAGGATAACCTTCGTTTCTACTGGAGGTGGCGCATCCTTGAAACTTCTGCAGGGCAGTGACCTGCCCGCTCTTACCGCACTGGGAGGTGCTAAAAAGTGAAGCAGATAATCGGGGGAAACTGGAAGATGAACGGTTCCAGACTGGCTGCTCTTGAATTCCTGAGTGAAATGAAAAGGCTCGGATCCGGATCTGTGTCCTCGGAAATAGTCCTTTTCCCGCCTTTCACACTTATCTCCCTGATGGCGGATGCCGCAGCTGATGCAGGTATTGAAACAGGCGGACAGGACATTTTCTGGCTTGAGAAAGGTGCATTTACCGGGGAGATCAGCCCTGCCATGCTCGTGGATGCAGGAGCTTCCTGGTTCCTGGTCGGCCACAGCGAACGGAGGCACGTGATCGGTGAGACCGATGATATCGTCAGGAGAAAGCTTGAAGCCGGCCTGGAGACCGGGCTTCGCGGTATTCTCTGCGTTGGAGAACTCATAGAGGAGAGGGATGCCGGCAGGACGGAAGAAGTCGTAAGAAGGCAGGTTGAATCCGCCTTGAAAGGTCTTGAATGTGTTTCCACTGAAAACTTTGTGATCGCGTACGAACCGGTATGGGCGATCGGTACCGGCCTCACTGCAACTCCGGGTGAAGCTGAAAGGATGCACTCGCTGATAAGGGAATGGGTTGCCGGTGCCATAAGTATTGATTTCGCCGATAACACAAGAATACAGTACGGTGGAAGCGTAAAACCTGACAACGCTGCTGAAATACTTTCCAGACCATCGGTCAACGGAGCACTTGTGGGTGGAGCCAGCCTGAAGGCCAAGAGCTTCATGGATATATTAAAAGCAGTACCACCCCAGGATTGATGAGCTGAAGATCCCGCATGGATATCGGGTTCGACGCTACTAATATCCTCGGTCATGGCGGGATAAAGACATACGCCAGGGAACTGATAAGAGGCCTTGCCGAACAGTATCCCGATGATAGTTTTATACTGCTGACAACCTTCAGCGGTTCAAAAAAGAGAAAACTTGAAGAAATCTTCGGAGATCTTCCGAATATTACTGTACGCAAATCTGTTCCCCACAGGAACATGCTGGGGGATGGGCTTTTTTGTGTCACAAAATTCCTGAGCGGTATCCTGTGGCGGTTGTCATCCCGCAGCCTGGACATCGTACACCTGACAGACCCGTTTGGATCTGTGGTGTTGCCCCGGAAATTCGTGGCCACTGTGCATGACATATTTCCAATTACCCTGGATGAGTTCAAGGGCTCCGGGCTGAGGTGTTTCTATCTGAGCCGAACTCCTGAAATACTTGAAAAGGCCAGAGCTGTAATCACACCTTCAGACTATGTACAGAAGAGCCTTCAGGAATACTTCCCCGAATCCAGATGTCCCATAGTGCCTGTATCCGAGGCTGCCTCGGATGGATTTCATCCCCGCGGCAGAAACGGGGAAATACTCAAACGCTGTGGCCTGGATAAACATCCCTACTACCTTTTTGTCGGAAGGGTTGATCCCAGAAAGAATATTCCCCGTCTGATCGATGCTTATCTGGAACTCCCCGAAGGGATCAGATCTAAGAACCTTCTCGCGCTTGTTCTTTCAGGCAGACCCCCGGACATAGAGGGTTTCAGGAACCGTCACTGTCACCTGCTGGAAGGGAAGGGGATAGTGTACCTCAGGGACGTACCTCAGAAAGACCTATACAACCTTTATTCCTCTGCCCTGGCATTCGTATTTCCCACCCTGGACGAGGGTTTCGGGCTGCCTGTTCTTGAGGCCATGCAGAGCGGTTGTCCCGTAATAGCTTCAGACCTCTCCTGCATACCGGAAATCGCGGGTGATGCGGCCATTCTTGTTGATCCCTGTGATATCTCTGCGCTGAGTAAGTCAATGAAACTCCTGGATGAATCTCCGGGGAAGAGAAAGGAATACATAGGAAGGAGCCTGGAACGGGCTGCATGTTTCTCCTGGGCAAGGGCAGCGAGAGAGACAATGGCTGTTTACAGGTCGGTCATTTCATGAACAAGCTCGGCAGGACTACCTTTCTCGAAAAGCGCTGTTCACCTTTATCCAGACCCTTCTTCAGGCTTGGGATAGCCTTCGTGGGGTTTCACCTCTGGGTATGGTTTCAGGGATTCCTCTCAGGCATTCTCGGTTTAACAGAAAACTGTATTCCAAATTACGCAGTTGCAGGCTTTATCGCACTGATCGTATTGTTTCCCCTCTGGAAAATGGTGCCTGAGGTTGCCGGAAGGTTTGGAAGGAAAGACGGCTGGACAGTTGCGGCTGCCTCTGCGGTTCTGTTCATTCCATTCATAGTCATTGCTCTTCTTTCAGGTCTCGAATACGTTGGTATCACTATAGGATGGCTGCTGTTCGCCGCGGCGCTGTTTCTCCTCGCTGCGTCGGAAGAGATCGTCTGCAGGGGTTTCATGATGGATGTACTCAGTTTCAGAAGGAGCAGACTAACAGGATTGCTGCTTTCGTCACTGGCATTCGCCACGCTGCACCTGGGCAACGACCACGCCGCATTCACCGGCATTGTAAACATATTCCTGGCGGGAGCCCTGTTCGGTTTTCTGAGGCTTGTAACTGACGGCCTGTTTTACCCGATTCTACTGCATTGGCTCTGGAACCTTGCAACCGGGATGGTTTTTGGATGGAACGTAAGCGGTCATACACTTTTACCCACGGTTTTCAGGACAACGGATCACCCACCATGGGGTGCTTTCGGGCCGGAGGAGTCCATTCTCATGACGATAGGCACCCTGGGAGCAATCGCTGTTCTGATAAAGAAGTTGTATCTAACTGATAACAAAGCACTTCCCAACATTATTAATTCTAGAAACTTGCCTTGATCGTACCCCAGGTTTCATTCTGGAGTTAAGTTCCGGTGATCTCGAGCTCGGAGATGTAGAAGTTTCCACCGGAGTAATAGGACCAGACATAGGTATTCCTTGTGTCGGCATAGCTCAGTCCAAACGACTGAAAGCAACCGGGAAGCGTAGCCGAGCCAAGCAGACTCATCGAGCTTCCGTTCTTCTTATCAGCACTTGGATATCTCGTTGCTGAACCTGCCTGAGATTTCGGGGCATACGGCGCAGTTGCCTGTGAACACGCCCTTCTTGATCCTGTTCCGCAATTCCTGATACGCAGGGCCTTCCCAGATCTCACTGAAACTCAGTTTATTCAGATTACCGAGGGGTTCTGACGTATCCCAGTGGGGACATGGATTGATCCTTCCATCGGGGTCGATGTAAACCCAGTTTTCGAGATACGGACAGGAAACCTGTTCATCAGTACAAGGTGTGGATGGTGGATTGAAGATCAATCCAAGATCTGCCGCTATGTTCGATGCCAGTCTGATCTGTTCCGATATTTCAGGTGAACCCGGGTCAATGGTTTCCCCGGTAAGATCCAGTCCTTCGTACGGCACAAGGGGCACAGCGCAGACGGATACCGCTCCCACAGTATGTGCTAGCCTGACAATATCCGGCAGCTCCATGAAGTTCTTTCTCTGCAATGTGACGCTGAAGGAAAGCATGGGGAATTTCATACCCCTTCTATCCCGTTCGGATACCAGCGCTTTCATGTTACCTGTGATCAGGTTCAGATCAGCGCCGCCTCTTATCTCAGCATGGGTTGAACGGGTGGCTCCATCTATCGATACGAAAAGGGATGTAGGCAGGGCTTCGAGAATGATGGATATATTCTCCGAAGAGAGCAGGACACCGTTGGTAACGATCTCTCTGACGGGAACATCGGCCCGGTACAGGCGTTCAAGGTATGTGCCGAAATCCGGATTAACCAGAAGTTCAGCACCGCAGGACAGCCCCACAACTGATGCCACAGGGAATACTTCATCTGCAATCTTTGCAAAGAGAACAGGATTGATATCGTGCCATTCTCGTTGAGGATCCAGATCCGAAAGCCGCATAGCGCACATCGAACACCTGAGATTGCACCTGTTTGTAGTAT
>DAOWFD010000186.1 GCA_030638185.1 Candidatus Aegiribacteria sp. | reverse complement strand
GGTGGCATCCAGGTAATTGTTGTAACTCATGGCCTTTCCGCCCAGGATCTTCACATTTCCAAAGCCTTTTCTGGGCCATGTGAAATGCACTACAGCTGATTGATGAGGATTCTCACCGTACCGGAGCTCTGGCACAAAACCCCGCTCAAGGCTCAATGCGATCTCAAGATCGTAACGTGATGTTGTATCGAAGGTTCTCGATGCCATCATCCGTCTGAATGCCTCATCGTCATGTTCGTTTGAAATCGCTTCAAGTACGGAAGGGAACACATCGCATCCAACAGCTGATATAACGTGGTGCCAGTTCTTGGCAGCGGCACGGGCCATTGTTGGGCCGCCAATATCGATAAATTCAACCAGTTCCGGATCATCCGCTTCCATTCCGGCCGTTTTTTCAAAGGGATAGAAATCGACAGCCACCAGGTCGAACACCGGTTTCCCCTCCCTTATTCTGGCTGCCCTGTCTTCTCCTGCGGCAAGGATAGCAGCGTGAAGTTCGGGATGAAGGGTTTTCACCCTTCCGCCCAGCAGCGAGCTTATACCTGTTATTTCCTCGGTGGGGATCACGTCAATTCCGCACTTCTCAATATGGTCCGCGGTTCCTCCGGATGCGTATATCTTCCATCCCATGCCGGAAAGCCCGGCTGCCAGCTCATCCAGACCTTTCTTGTTCCATGCACTGATCAGCGCGGTTTTTCTATCAGCCATTGTCCTCCATCCATTTTCTGGCATTGAAATATACTATCGGATTCCTTTTATGTTCCGTAGACTTTACCATCTTTTCTATCCTTGCGGTTGCTGACGCGGAGACATCCCTTCCCTGGAAATATGTCCGGATATCCTGGTAGGAGGCCCCCATTTCCTCCTCGTCTCTCTGTCCGGGCGAGAGCCCGGCAGACGGCACTTTGTCGATAACCCATTTGGGAAGCCCGAGTACGGCAGCAAGCTCTCTCACCTCATTCTTGTACAATCTCCCAATTGGAAGAAGATCGGCAGCTCCATCCCCCCACTTCGTCCAGTAGCCGACAAGTATCTCCGAGTAGTTGCTGGTTCCCAGGACAAGCCTTCCCGAAGAATGAGCGTACAGCATAGCCATTCTCAGTCGTGATTTTATGTTCGCCAGATTCAATACAGATGTATCATCGAGCCCGCCGGTGAAGGACTGAAGGACGGGAGACAGGTCAACAACTTCGTACCATATCCCCAGGTGACCGGCTATCCTCTCTCCATCATCCGTATCCGACTGCATGCTCCCGCAGGGCATTATCAATCCGAGTACATTATCAGTTCCCAGAGCTTCAGCACACAGCGCAGCTGAAACCGCGGAGTCCAGCCCACCGCTCAGGCCGACAACCACACCGCTCGAGGATGCTTCCGATAAAGTCTCCCTTATCCATTCCTCAATCGAATCTCTCAGTGCAATGTAATCAACTGTCCGCTTCATAATTCATTCCCTGACCGGTTTCAGTGATAGTTTTCTTTTCATGGGGTCGACTGCGAGAATCTCTACCCTTAGAAGTGAGCCCTCATGATATGGTCCCCCGGACTCGGTGAAAGGGATTCCAGCTCGCAGTATATCCGATCTATGGGCCAGCCCTTCAACCGGGACACCTTCAAGTCTTACGAAAACACCGAAGCTCTTTATACCGGTAACTACTCCATTGAAGGCCTTTCCGATATTCCTTGACAGAAAAAGCATAGCCATGAGTTCGTCAGCTTCCCTCTCCGCACTCTCAGCGTTGTCCTCACTTGCATTGGATGACTCGGCAAGTTCAGCCGGACTGGAATCCAGGGCCGGGATCTCACCCTTTTCCTGCATGGCCAGCGCCTGGTGGACAAGAAGGTCGGGATAGCGGCGGATAGGGCTTGTGAAGTGCATGTAACTCCTCAGTGCCAGCCCGAAATGCCCCGTATTCGACGGCAGATAGACAGCTTTCTGCATTGATCTTAGGATATACTCAACCGCGAGGTCATGAAGGGGCGAATCTCTGAGGCTGTCCAGTATCTTCTTCAGAACAGAAGGGTCGTGTATCTTCCCACCGGGAAGCGTTATATCAAGCAATTCAAGTTGCCTCACCAGACGCTCCTCGGACATTTCCGCCGGCTCGTCATGTACTCTGAAGAGAACGGGCAGGTCTGACCACTTACAGTGATCAGCAACGGCTCTGTTGGCTTCCACCATGAAATTCTCGATCAGTCTGTGTGCCCTGTCGGACGGAACGGGTGTGAACCCCTCCGGCCAGCCGTCATCGCCGAAAATAACCCTGTACTCGCTGCTTCCCAGATCAAGAGCACCCCTTCTGAGGCGGATGGAGTCAAGGTCCGCGGAAAGAACTCCCATTGAATCGAAAAGCTGCCGGAGCTTTTCCTCGTCCCCGTTGCCTTCCAGATACTCAAGAGCCTCTTCGTAGGTCATCCTTCTGTCCGAACGTATAACGGAAGGAACTATGGTAAATTCCAGGCGTTCACCAGATTTGTCGAACTTCATCACCACGGTTCTCGCAGGCCTTTCTTCGTCAGGTTTCAGGCTGCAGGCACCGTTGGAGAGTACCTGGGGAAGCATGGGCAGTACCCTGTCCGGAAGGTATACGCTTGTCCCCCTGAGTTCCGCCTCATCATCAAGCTGACTACCTGAGGCAACGTAATGGGCAACATCTGCTATATGCACATACAGAGTCCTGATATCGTCCTCGATCATCAGTGAAACAGCATCATCGAAATCCTTTGCATCCACGGGATCAATGGTTACGGTCAGAAGACCCCTGAAATCCTCTCTTCCTTCCAGAGACCAGGGCTCGGAAGCCAGTTCTTCAGCCCTTTTCAGCACATTCTGCGGGAATTCGTCGTGAAGGCCATGATCAAGCACCACCGAATCTATCAATGCTCCAGGAGAAGTAGGGCTGCCCAGGTCTTTCTTCAGATCGGCTGCCAGTTTCTTTCCCGAATAGTCCAGCGTCGCAAAGACAAGCCTTCCCTGTGTAATATCAGTATCGGAAACTGTTCTGAGTGGTATATCTCTGGGAAGCACAGGGTTAACCGGGTCAATCACCCATTTTCTACCTTTTTTCCTTGCTATTCCGCTTACTCCCTGCCTACTGCGTTTGAGGACAGTTTCTACCTTGCCCCGGTAGCGGCCCTCTCCCGGAAGGGTTTCAAGCTTTCTGACCATGACAAGATCACCATCAAGTGAGCCGGTTGCGTTTCGGGTATCTATCTCGATCCTGTCTCCATCAGTCTTGACGAAACCGCTGCCATTCGCACGAATGATGATGGTTCCAGTCGAAATTCCCAGTTCCGAGGGAAGCGCATATCTCCCACCACCGGCAGGCCACAGCTGCCCGTTCTCAACGAGCTGCTCAACTGCTCCGGAAAGGTCAGTGTGTCCGCCTTCCAGCCTCGCGGCGATCTGCCGAAAAGTAAGCCTGGATGAGGGTTCACGCTGAAAAAGCTCGAATACAGCGTCCAACGTTTCGGTATCTGACCCGGAAACACCTGATCCGCTGACCGGCATATCAGAGGATATCATCATTGACTGGTACCAGAAGGAAAGCTGATCCGCCTTCCCTGCTCCATGCCTCCAGCCTGAATGACAGCCTTGCATTAAAAGCCATCAATGCGGCCCGATTGAGCAGGTCAGCAGCGGAATCCATGCTGTTGGGGCACAATCCGGAACTCTTCGAGGTGGAATTCCAGCTTATCCTGAATTCCGCTCCTTCCCCCTGCGGGGATGCAGCCATTTCTACGGATCCGCAACCGTTTACCGAGATTGTGGCCGAAGCGGCGATCAGTCCTGTAAGAAGGTTCATCAGGTTTTTCCTGACAGAGATCTTCCGGGGTATTCCGTTCTTCTCTTCGTAGGTGAATTTGACTGAAGTTCCGCTGGACATCTGACTGAGTTCAAGTACGTCCGCCTCGTTCCCAAGGGTCCATTCACTGTCATCATCATCAGGTGTGGAATATACGGACAGCCTTTCCAGGAAACTCCTGAGCTCCTCTGTGCCTTCAAGAGCAATGGAGAGTTTTTCATTCACCTTATCGGTCTGACCGCTGTGAAATTCAGCCAGTTCTATATTCCCCATTATCCTCGCAAGGATATTGTTCATGTTATGAATGAAAAAGGGAAGAAGAGAACCGGTTCTTTCCCACAGGATACAGTTCAGGTTCATTGCTTCCCTCGTATGCACGCAGGCAGAACATGTCATCTTCCTGAGTACCTTAAAGGCAAAATCACTCTGATGAAGAAATACGGGAAACCCGGTTCCGGAATCAGGTGGAAAGGAGAGGACAACGGCTGAAAAAATACCTGAAGAAAGAAGATTCCTTCCCGTCTTCTGGTACATCCTCTCAAGTTCCTGATTATCACCGGGGCAGAAAATTACGAAGAACATTCTTCCGGAACGGTCATATTTCTCAGGATTCTCGAACATTAAACACGGAAATGGAATTCTGTCATCAATCCATTCCAGTACTTCTTTCTTCCGACTGCCTGTCAGAACAACGGACTCCGATCTACCTGCATCCATAGTAAACTCTTCTCCCTTTCTACTGTCTTCCCGGTTTCACCAGTGGCACGAATCTTACCGGAAGAGATTTCCTCATAACCAGGTCATCGCCGTTTCTGGTTACGGATATCAATCTCTGAAACCAGTCTCCCATAGGTATTACCAGCCTGCCGTCCATCGGATTCAGCTGCTCTTCAAGCCCATCAGGTATTCGCGCAGGAGCAGCGGATACGATTATTCCATCGTATGGAGCCCCGGGTGCCCATCCGTTGTATCCGTCAACCACAATGAACCTGATATCCGCCCCGGGAACAACAGCAAGGACGGCCTTTTTTGCATAAACAGCCAGATCCGGTATAAGCTCGAGTGTAACCACTTTCATACCCATGTAAGCGAGAATGGCTGTCTGGTAACCTGAACCTGTCCCTATTTCAAGTATACTGTTTCCCGGTTCACATTCAAGCATCTGAAGCATGAAAGCAACGATATAAGGCTGTGATACGGTCTGCCCGAATCCGATGGGATAGGGATGATTGCCGTAGGCGTCAATAAGCCTGGTGCCGGGGGGAACGAAAACCTCTCTTGGTATTTTCATGAAAGCATTGAGAATACGCTCATCGGTAATACCCGCCTCTACAAGGTCTCTACGAACCATTCTCATGCGAAGGATGGCAGCTGACGATTCAGATTTCAAGGATCACTCCTCTTCTTCCTTGCCCTGTCTCTAACCCTCTTCCACTCGGCCAGTTTTCCGTTTATTGCTGATTCCCTCCCCGAGTCAGAAGGAATGTAGTATTCCTCCTCCTCAATTCCATCGGGAAAGTTCCTGTGGGTCACAACCCCTCCCGGTTGTGAATGAGCATACTGATAATCCCGTCCATAATCCAGCCTCTTCATAAGTTCCGTAGGCGCATTCCTGAGGTGCAGGGGAACAGGAAGGCTGCCGCTCCGCACAGCCGATGAAACAGCTTTCTTCCAGGCCGAATAGACGGAATTGGATTTGGGCGCAAGGGCCAGGTAACACGCAGCTTCAGCCAGGGCAAGATCTCCCTCGGGAGACCCAAGGAACCTCCAGGAATCAGCGGCTCTCATCGTAACCGTAAGTGCTGATGGGTCTGCGAGACCCACGTCTTCAGTGGCGAAACGGATCATTCTGCGCGCGATGTAAAGGGGGTTCTCACCTGAGGTTATCATCCTCGCCAGCCAGTACAGAGAGGCGTCGACATCTCCCGAACGCAATGACTTGTGAAGAGCGCTGATAAGATTGTAGTGCTCTTCTCCGGATTTGTCGTAGCGGAGCGGTGAGGATATGATCGCCTTCTCGGTCAGTCCAACCGTTATAGCCTCCCCGGAAGCCATCCCGGCCAGGAGTTCAAGAATATTCAGAGCCCGTCTGCCGTCTCCATCGGCAGCCAGGGCAATCATGCGGAGTACCCCCTCCTGAATACCCCCAGGGTTCATTTCTCCGAATGTGGTATGCCCGGCAACCCTTTCAAGTATGGAGATTATGTGTGATTCCTCAAGCCTTTTGAGAAGGTAAACCGTGCACCTGCTGAGAAGTGGAGCAATTATCTCGAAGGAAGGGTTTTCCGTTGTGGCTCCCGCAAGGGTTATGGTGCCGTTTTCTACGTGGGGCAGGAAAGCATCCTGCTGCGCTTTGTTGAACCTGTGAATTTCATCTACGAAGAGCAGTGTCCTTATTCCGTTCCGTCTGAGCCTTGAAGCGTCTTCCACTATGGCTCTTACCATTTTGACCCCTCCAGTAACAGCGCTGAACCGTACGAAATGCTGTTCTGTATACTCGGAAACAAGCAGTATAAGAGTTGTTTTGCCGGACCCCGGCGGCCCCCAGAGTATGAATGATCCCAGAACGCCCTCGTTAAGGGCCATCCTGAAAGCCGCGTTTTCCGACAACAGATGATCCTGTCCCGCCACCTCCTCCAGTTTTCGTGGACGGAGGAGATCGGCAAGGGGCGGTTTCGGTTCTTTTACCTCATAACTTCCAAGCAGGTCCATTTGCTTTGAAAATAAACTATAAGACCCATGAAAGGAAGGGAAAGATCGGATACGCAAGGCCCCACTCAACAGTTGTGCCTGTCTGCTTATACTCCCATGCTGTTGATGAGTTGGGCTCGGTTAGCTCTATCTCGATCACTTAGTGTAGTATGTGGTAATCTCTTCCTCGTTGCTCCATGCATAATTTGCCCCTGTATTCCTGGTTACGAGAGCGTAGTAATAAGTAGTCTCCCAGGCAACAGCACCGTCAGCGAAAACAGTATCAGCCACACCCGTGAATGTACCAAGGTTCACCGCTATGGTAGTGTCCTGGGAAACGTCAGGGTGTTCCGAACGGTACAGAGTATAGTTAGCGAAATCCACGTCGGGACATTGTGTCCAGGTAGCTGTAGCCTCGCAGAAGCCTTTACCGGCAATTCGCGATAATATGGCAACACCGGACCCGGTTCCTACGGCACGATTTTCACCTGTATATGCTGAGGAAAAACTTACCGCGGATAATGCATCTGTACTACCAGTGAACTCAAGCGATAATATGGAAGGCGTCGGTGCATCACCTTCTGAAGGCGTCGTAATGCTTTCCTCGTTGCTCCATGAGTCAAGATTATCTGAATCGGTGGTCCTTACCGCGTAGAAGTACTCGGTTTCCCAGGTTATATCGTTGTCCACATAGGTGACTGTGTCAGATGAAGTACTGGTGAAAACAAGCGTGGCTGCGGCTGGATTGCTCTGAATGTCAGAAGAAGTGGATCTGAAAAGGTCGTACTTACTGAAATCAGAGTCTGTACATTCTGTCCATGTAGCAGTTACCTGGCAGGTTCCCTTGCCATCTGTGCTGGTCCTCAACCCGGCAGTATCAATGATCATCGAGCAGGCCTCTGATTCGGAGTCTGATTTCGCTTGACCTGTGAACGTAATGGTAAGCTCGGAAGGTGTGGGAGGTGATGGCTGGGGACCGGTGGAACTGGAACCACCACAGCTAAGAAACTGTAATGAGAGGGCAAAGATCAGAAACATAACCTTGAGTCTCATGAGTATCACCTTTCTTTATAACTTAGCATCCTAGATCTAACTAGTTAAGCTGCTGATTCTATCTGGCTACAACAAGGCTGGTTGTGCCTGCCCAGTCGGTGGTTGAAATCCTTACATGGTATACTCCCGACGGAACAGCTTCTCCTCTGGCATCTATAAGTTCCCACACAAGACTGTGCTGGCCGGCGGTCATCTCTTCGGCTGCCAGGGTTGTGACAATTCTGCCTGTTATATCGTAGACATCAACCCTCGCGGTACCCGCGGAGGCAATGCTGAAAGGTATTATAGCGCTGTTCAAGGCAGGGCTGGGATAGACAGCGCTTACGTTGTTGATGAACAGGTTTATGTCATCTTCAACTCCAGAACCTGTCACAGCGAAGCTGCCCTGATAGGAGATATGATCCCATGCCCATGCTACTACGTACACTGTGCCTGATGATGTGGAACTAACGAAGAGCGTTACGGAACCGCTGCTATTGGTTGTTCCAACTGCGTAGACCTCGCCTGTCTGCCAGTCGCCCTTCTGAAGGCATACCCTTGCTCCACTTACCGGAGAGCTACCGGAAGTAACAGTTACCGTTACATTTCCAGCTCCGCCAACACTGCTGGGGTGGGAAGCTTCGAGGTCCGGAGCGTCAGTGAACCACATGGGCAGTTCCGGTTCACCAAAGAGGT
>DAOWFD010000264.1 GCA_030638185.1 Candidatus Aegiribacteria sp. | reverse complement strand
ATCGGTCTGCCGGAAAGCCGGGCGGATAAGCATATCGGAAATTACAGACAGAACTTCAGACGCATCCTTGCTCAGCGATGTAATGATTCCTCCGGCAAATTCACTGGTCGATGAAAAATCCACACTTGTACCCAGGTTTTCCAGCCGTGCGTTGAATTCAGTACTGTCTTCATCAGATGTTCCGTACAGCATGGTCTCCGCAGTGATCTCCGACAGACCCGTCAGACCTGAAGGTTCCCTGTTCGAACCCATTGAGCAGGAGAAACCCATTGATACAATGGGAAAGGAAGTGTCCCTTTTCAACAGAACTCTGATTCCGTTATCAAGCATGATATCCTTTGTATTGTCAGATACGGAAATGTCGGGTGCCTTCAGGAGTCTGTCGGGGATCTCTATTTCAGAAAGTTCCTGGCCAGTGGGGGGGAGCAGATCGGTTTCGGAAGAAGACACTGTTGCTACAGGTGGTCTGGCTGTACCCGTATCGGAAGGCTTCAGCACGGAGACAGTAGATAAACCTTTTCTGAAATACCTGGATGCAGCTGATCTGATATCATTATCATCAACTGTATTGCATACTTTTATTGAATTCCAGTAATAGTAAGGGTCATTGAATTTCGCATATCCTGTAGAGAATCTTCTTGCTCTGCCCAGGGGGTCTGCATCGGATATTACGCTCCAGGCTTCCCGGCGATTCTTGAGGGTTTCAAGCACACTGCGTTCAATGCCCTCCTGCCCGATTCTTTTAAGTTCTGTAAAGATGATATCTTCAACCTTCGATGCGGAACCATTTCCCGGCAGCACAGCCTGGGCCACGTAAAGCCCCGGCATGATAAGAGTATTTGTTGATACAGAGATATCAAGAGCAAGCGACGGTTTCACCAGAAGCTCCTCAAACCTGCTGGATCTGCCGGATGCGAGGTAAACTGAAATGAGTGATAGTGGTGCCGAATCCGCATGATTTCCTTCCGGTACTCTGAATCCAATGGATATTCTGGGAAGGTGTGAAGGATGTTCTATTTCTGTTCGTATCTGATCTGTAGGGGGAGGCGCAGCGGTGACAAGGGGTCTTTCAGCTGTATGTCCCGCATTCTTCCCGAAGAGCTCTCCTATTCTTGCGAAAACGGTTTCAGAGTCGATATCTCCCACTACGGAGATCACCGCGTTCGATGGGTTATAGAAATTCCTGTAAAATTTCTGCAGCCTCTCCTGAGAGAATGACCGGATATCATCCGGTGTGCCTGTGATAGGTCTGCCATAAGGATGGCTGCCGAAAGCTCTGCTGTACAGAAGTGAATCAAGTGTACCTTCCGGATCATCCCTGTTTGTAAGAAGTTCCTCCTCCAGTATGACAGCTGTCTCGGAAGTGATATCTTCTACGGTCATACTGCAGTTCTGCATCCTGTCAGCTTCAAGTTCTAGAATATCGTTAAGGCCGTCTTTTGGTACTACTGAATAATAGACGGTTATATCTCTTGATGTGTAGGCGTTTGTAAGCCCACCATTGCGCTGTACTATCTGCCAGTAGGTGCCATGGTCGAACTTTTGAGACCCCTTGAACATCATATGCTCGCAGAAATGACTGAGGCCATATGTTTCAGGGGTTTCCCACAATGAACCGACTCTGTATACCAGGCAGACAGCAACTACCGGGGAGTACCTGAGTTCCTGAAGCATGACCGTAAGACCGTTTTCCAGCTTCTCTATCCTGACTTTGTCAGGCAGTAAAGTCTCGTTCATATCTTAGAGATGTATTCCGGTAATGCTGCTATATTTACCATGCTTCATTCTGATAAAAACTCCTCCTCTTGCATACCACCAGCTATGGATACGAACCATTCTCCGGATATGAAGTATCTTGAAGCGGCTTCCCTGAGATCATCAGGTGTAAGTTCAAGAACTTTTCCAAGGTAGGTAAGATCCCAGTCGAGAGGTCTGCCGTTGGCGTAGAGCCCTGTGAATCTGGAAGCCTGGTCTGCGTAGCTCATGCCCGAAAGGGCCTGACCACCCACTGCATTCGCCTTGGCAAGGCGGAGTTCGATATCCCTTACATTTTCGGTTGATATCCTTTCTATTTCGTAAATCACTGATGATGTAGCCTGAGGTATATAGTCGGCAAGGGTTGACAGGTAGGTCATGAAAATGCCCGTACTGTCGTAAGCTATTGACCAGCTACCAATTCCGTAGGCAAGACCCTGTTCATCTCTTACGCTGTGTCCCAGTCTTGAACCGATACCCCTTCCCAGGATTCTATTCATAGTGCTGAAGGCAGGATAATCGGGCATTTCGATTCCAGGCGCGTTTCTGGATATCAGGACTACTGCCTGCACCCTTCCCGGCATGAACGATATCACTGTATCTCCGGGGTCTGATGAGAATTCGGGAATTTCCACGTCAGGGAGAGGCTGCGCTGGATTGTCCCAGTCTCCAAAGAAATCTTCCGTCAACCTGCAGGCGGTTTCAGGATCGATGTCACCCACAACGGTTATTACAGTACCCTCCGACCTGCAGCAGGTTTCGTAGTAATTCATAACATCGTTGAGAGTGATTCTGTCCAGAGTTACCTCTGAAGGTCTTCTATAATCGGCCGGAGAATTCGCGGTCATGGCCATGAGACTGTCGTATGCCACCGAGAATGATCGTTCAGCGGAAGCTTCAAGGTTGGCGTACTGCTCGCTCATCACGGTCTCAAAGTCTGATTCCCTGAAAGCCGGTCTAACAAGCAGATCCGAAACTGTCTCAAAAGCGGTTTCCACGTCCTCCGAAAGCAGAGTTATCGAACCTGAAGAGTATTCACCACCCGAATGGAACCTGAGGTACGAGCCTTCCATTTCAAGCCTCTTATGGAACTCTATATAATCCAGATCTTCGGTACCCTTCAGCATTGTTTCGGTGGTCACGGAAGCAAGCCCGCTCAGCTCCGATGAATGCATCAGGTAGCCCATCGGAACGGCAAAGCTGATGGAGACCACCGGGAACGTATGGTCCTCCTTAATGAGCAGGACAAGGCCGTTTGCTAACTCAAATTCTTGAACGCCGTCAGCGATAGATGTTTCAGGAGGTGTAAGAAAATCCTCCGGTATCTCAAGACCTTCGTAATCGATGGACGAAGGCTCCGTAATATCAGTGGGAAGCTTCTCCCTTTCACCGCCTGCCTCCATTCCCATTCCTCCGGACGGAACGAGTTCTGCAATGTTTACACAATCCCGCCGGAAGTATTTCGAAGCAGCTTCGCTAATATCGGCAGGTGTAAGCTGTTCTATCAGTTCCAGCTGTTCCCTTCCATGCAGTGGATTGCCGAACATTGTGGTTGAAAGGCTGTAGTCTATTGCCTGTCCAAGCGGGCTGGCGTTGCCCAGTATTTCCCTGGCTCGGTACCTGTTCCTGTGCTCCTCAAGTGTTTCCTCGGGAATTCCGTTCTCCGCGATCTCATCAAGTTCACTCCAGATAATTTCCTGGGCTTCCTCCACAGTCACTTCGTTGTCTCCGGGAGGGTTCATGGTCACATAGATATTGAACATGCCGGGATCTATCCCACCGTCATTCCATGCTCCCGCGCTGTACACCAGGCTGGTTTCAACCAGAAGCTGTTCAAGCCTGCTGGATCTTCCCCCGGAAAGGTACGAGGCTATCATGCTCAGGGCAGGATTGTCCGGATGGGCACCGTTAACCGAATGGAAAGCCATTACAAATCTGGGTAGGTTTGATGCATGCTCAATCTCCACGTATCTGGCTTCAGTTTGTTCCGGTTCGGATGCGACACATTCCTCCGGTACTTCCCCTGATGGAATATTGCCGAAATACCGGTTAATCTGCTGAAGAAGCTCTTCCGTATCGAAATCTCCCACGACTGTTAGAACCGCGTTGGACGGGCAGTAATAGGTTTCATAGTAACTACGGGCATTGTTGTGGTCGTATCCAAGAATATTGTCGTCATATCCGATTACAGGATGTCCATAGGGGTGTTCCGTATATGCGATTTTTCCAAGAGCCTCCCAGAGCGCTCCGTCAGGGCTGTCTATGCAGTACATCCGGCGCTCTTCATGTACAACATTTCTCTCCGATACAACTTCTGCGGAATCGATTGTACAGTTCACTATCCTGTCGCTTTCGATCATCAAGGCATCTTCAAGCCTGCTGGATGGAAGAAGAAGATAGTAACAGGTGAAATCATTGCTTGTGAAAGCGTTAGCACTTCCTCCGTCCCTCTGGACGATCTGCCAGAATCTCGACTTCGGCATATCCTCTGTTCCCTTGAACATCAGATGTTCGCAGAAATGGCTCATTCCAAGAATGTCACCGCACTCGTTACGTGAACCGACTCTATAGGAGATAACCGAAGCTACAACCGGAGCATAATGAAGTTCCTGGGTAATGACGGTAAGCCCGTTATCCAAAACCGTAACATCAGGTTCTACAGCAAATGCCGCAGATATTGAGACTGCGAGGAACACCGTGACCAGCATAGATCTTATCATGGGAGCAACCTTTCCAGATTAATGAATTCTTATAACATGGCAGTATGCTATACAGGAACAGTATTCGCAATACCCTGCTCAAGCATCTGCTATTTGTTCAAAATGCTGCTGCTAAATGAATTAAGGATATAATGCTGTAAATGTAGAGAAGTAACTTTTGATCAGTGTCGGGTATTGTTATGCTGAAGGACAAAAGACAGGGGTATTGCTACCGGAAGGTTTTACAGCCTTGAAATACTTGCAGTATGAAAGCATATTTAACTATACTGGAAGTTATATTTTTATATTCCGAAAGGTTGTTCTTCGATGCCTCATGACAGATGCAAATTCATTTTCGTCACTGGCGGTGTAGTCTCCTCACTGGGAAAAGGAATAACTGCCGCTTCCATCGCTCTTCTGCTTCGACAGAGGGGTTACAAAGTAACATTGCAGAAACTTGATCCCTACCTTAATATTGATCCGGGAACCATGTCTCCATATCAGCACGGAGAGGTATACGTAACGGATGACGGCACAGAGACCGATCTGGATCTGGGGCATTACGAACGTTTTGCGGGAGTATCGTGCAACCGTAACAGTAACTATACGGCAGGTAAGATATATTCAGCCGTTCTGGCAAGGGAGCGTAAAGGCGGGTATCTGGGCAAAACCGTTCAAGTGATACCACACATTACCGATGAAATCAAGAAAGCTGTCCTGTCCCAGGCGGATGAAGGTATAGATATTGCAATAACGGAAGTTGGAGGGACGGCAGGCGATATTGAGGGGCTGCCTTTTCTCGAAGCCTTAAGAGAACTGGGCCAGGATCTGGGCAGGGAAAACGTGCTGTACATCCATCTAACACTGATACCCTGGCTGTCCGCATCCAGGGAACTGAAAACAAAACCTTCACAGCAGTCGGCAAGCATTTTACGCAATATTGGAATCATCCCGGACATTCTTATTTGCAGGACTGAAAAATCCCTTCAGGAAGAGCATTTTAGAAAACTCTCCATGTTCTGCAACGTTCCTCTTGATGCTGTTATCGAAGAGAGAGACGTAGATAACTCCATATACGAAGTACCCGTTGAGCTTGCTGAACAGAAGCTTGATGAACTCATTCTGAAAAGGCTGAAGCTTCCCCTTAATCATCTTGACCTTGATGACTGGAAAATCATGATCAGCAAGGCAGTAAACCCATCCGGTCCTTCGATCAAGATTGGTGTTGTCGGCAAGTACATGGGGCTGCGCGATGCTTACAAGAGTATTTTTGAAGCTCTTTCACATGGAGGTATTGCCAATGATGTTGCACTGGAAATAAAGGGTATAGAATCGGAGGCTCTTGAGGAGGGTAACTTAACCGCTCTTGAAGGTTTGGATGGAATACTTGTTCCCGGTGGATTCGGCTACAGGGGGATTGAGGGGAAACTGGAAGCTGTCCAGTTTGCAAGGGAGAGAAATATTCCATTTCTGGGCATCTGTCTGGGGTTGCAGTGCGCAGTTATAGAAACGGCAAGGCACCTTGCGGGCTTATCCGATGCCAACAGCTCCGAATTCAACCCCGGGTGTTCCCATCCGGTGATCCACCTTATGGAGGAACAGAATGCTGTTACCGACAAGGGGGGGACAATGCGTCTGGGTCTTTACCCATGTATCCTGCTTGAAGGCTCGGTGGCTCAGTCGGCCTACGGCAGCAACAGGATTTCAGAGCGCCACAGGCACAGGTACGAGTTCAACAATGAATACAGGGAAAGGCTTGAAGAAGCGGGACTCGTCTGGTCAGGTCTTTCTCCAGACGGGAAGCTTATTGAAATTGTCGAGAGACCGGATCACAAATGGTTTGTAGCATGCCAGTTCCATCCCGAGTTCACATCAACCCCCCTTAAACCCAATCCGCTGTTCATAGCCTTCATAGAATCCGCAAGAAAACATGCATGTGAATAGCCTGGGCGAGTATTGCGGATTGTGTGGAATAAGCGGATTCAGAGGGGATTCCGTCGCCCTCGTAGCTGAGGGGTTACTGGCCCTTCAGCACAGAGGTCAGGAGGCAGCCGGGGTACTCATTTACTCCGATAGTAAGATGAAGCTGCACAAGAGAAAAGGTACCGTATCCGAGGCCATGTCCGATATTCCATCTGATTTTTTCACCGGCAGAATCGAAGCGGCAATGGGTCATGTAAGGTATGGAACCTATGGAGGGGAAGGAGTGGAGAATGCTCAGCCGTTGATGGTGAGCATGGCCGGGTTTCAGATAGGAATCGTCCATAATGGAACCCTTTCAAACGCCGGATCGCTGAGGGATGAACTGCAGCGTCAGGGAGCGATCTTCATGACGAATACAGATACCGAAGTTGTTCTGCACCTGATGTCCCGTCAGCTTGAACAGACAAATTTTAATATCCGGGAAGCTTTGGAGATAGCTCTCAACAGGCTCCAGGGAGCGTACTGTTTCCTGTTAATGACCCCGGATGGTTTTTATGCCGTGAGAGACCCTCTTGGATTCAGGCCATTGAACCTTGGCAGATTCGAGGAAGGTGGGTGGATTGTCGCGAGCGAAACCCTGGCTTTTGATGTATGCGGCGCTGAGTACGTGCGGGAAATAAATGCAGGTGAGATCCTCTACATTCCGCATGATACATTCGTTCCGGAATCGGAGCGGTTCAGTAACGAAGCGAACCTTTTCAGGAACAGGCCGGGGCTTGCGCAGTGCATTTTTGAGCATGTTTATTTCGCAAGACCTGGAAGCAGGATATTCGGAGATAGCGTCTATACAACAAGACTGGCCATGGGGCGTCAGCTGGCAAGGGAATACCCGGCGGAATGTGACATAGTTGCTCCGGTTCCCGACAGCGGAATGTTCGCTGCAATGGGTTTCGCCAGGGAACTTGGATTGCCCTTCGATATGTGCTTCACCCGTAACCATTATGTAGGCAGGACATTTATCGACCCCACTTCAGCACGGCGCGCGATAATGGTCATGAGAAAGCTTCAGCCCATTCCGGAAGCCGTGAAAGGTAAAAGGCTGTGTGTCGTTGAGGACAGTATTGTCAGGGGCACCACAAGTCGAGCCAGAATAAGGTCTCTCCGGGAAGCCGGAGCTTCGGAGATTCATATGAGGGTAAGCTGTCCTCCCCATAAATTCGGCTGTTACTTCGGAATAGATTTTCCGGAACCATCGAAGTTAATTGCAAGAAATTCCTCAGTGGAGGAAATAGCTGAACAGCTCGAACTTGACAGTCTGGGATACCTGTCGAAGGAGGGAATGCTCAGCTGCGTCAGGGCACATGACCCCTGCGATTACTGTACAGCATGCTTCGATGGCGAATATCCTGTAAAACCGCCTAAGCTTCACGTAAAATATGATGGGTATAAAAGCCACAGTTAAGGAGATACTATGGTTTCCGGTGGAGTAGCAATTCTTGATTTTGGTTCACAGTACAATCAGCTGATAACCAGAAGGATAAGAGAAATGGGTGTGTACTGCGAGCTTATCCCCGGGAATGCACCGCTGTCGGAGGTATTGAGAATTGAGCCTTCCGCGGTAATCCTCTCAGGGGGTCCTTCAAGCGTATACGATCAAGATTCCCCTCACCCTGACCCGGCGGTTTTTCAGACTGCGCTGCCGATGCTTGGTATCTGCTACGGAATGCAGCTGCTGGCACTTCATGAGAATGGAAAAGTAGAAGGCGGGTACGAGAGGGAATATGGCCCCGCGAAGCTATACTTTGAAAAAGACGTTGATATCTTCAATGATATTGAATCCGGGCTTCAGGCCTGGATGAGCCATGGAGACAGGGTTGTCAAGGTTCCAGGAGGATACAGTGCGATTGCATATACGGAGTCGCTTCCGATCGCGGCCATGGCTGATATTACCAGTAGAAGGTATGGAGTGCAGTTTCACCCTGAGGTGAATCATACCGAATTTGGAAAGAAACTGCTGAGGAATTTTGTTTTTGAAATATCCGGTATTTCTCCCAACTGGAACATGAAAGCATTCCGGAAAAGTTCAATCGAAACTGTACGGAAGGAACTTGCCGGCGGTGGTAATGTTATCCTTGGGCTTTCGGGGGGTGTGGATTCCTCCGTTGTAGCTGCACTTCTTCATGAAGCAGTACCCGAGAGGTTCACGCCGATTTTCGTGGATAACGGTCTATTGAGAATGGGTGAAAGGGAAGAGGTAGTAGAGACTTTCAGCGATCATTTCGGGATGCCGCTTAAAGTTATTGACGGCTCCGATGAGTTCCTTTCCGCTTTGAGCGGAGTTACGGATCCGGAGAAGAAAAGGAAGATAATCGGCAGAGTTTTCATCGAACTCTTCGAGAGGGCTGCATCCGAAATTGATAACGTGACTCATCTGGCCCAGGGAACACTGTACCCGGATGTCATTGAAAGCGTTTCCTTCCGAGGTCCCTCGGCGACCATCAAGAGCCATCACAATGTAGGCGGTCTGCCTGAGAGGATGAACCTCAAGCTGCTGGAACCGCTTCGGGAGCTGTTTAAGGATGAAGTGAGGGAACTCGGGCGTGAGCTGGGACTGTCTGAGCGTATGGTATCAAGGCATCCTTTTCCCGGTCCGGGGCTGGCGGTCAGGATACTTGGTGATATCAACCTCGAGGATCTTGATATCCTTAGAAAAGCTGACAGGATCTTCATGGATTACCTTCTGGAGAACGATCTATACGATGAGATCTGGCAGGCTTTCGCTGTGCTTCTTCCTGTTAGAACCGTCGGGGTCATGGGAGATGAGAGAACTTATGACAGAGTCATCGCCCTCCGCGCTGTAACTTCCACAGACGCGATGACCGCTGACTGGTACAGAATGCCACCCGAACATCTGGCCAGGATATCATCCTCAATAGTTAACAGGGTCAACGGTGTAAGCCGGGTGGTGTACGATATCTCAACCAAACCGCCCGGTACGATCGAGTGGGAATAAAGCAGCTGACCCCGTCAGTTCAGGATGATTATGCTTTCTGAAGCAGTAAACTCATCTGATTGCATGACCACGTGATAAAGACCCGGTGGAAGTTCATCCAGTATAAACTCGTGATTGCCAGTTTCAAGATCGCCTCTGAAAGGTATTTCCACAAGCCTGCCGATGCATGAATAGACGCTT
>DAOWFD010000395.1 GCA_030638185.1 Candidatus Aegiribacteria sp. | reverse complement strand
TCCGATATCACCTTTGGTATTCGAATAGCCAACCTGTTTCCCCACTTTTTTACTATTGTCTTCATGTTTCCTCTATATCTACATTGTAGATACATACATTTCCTAATCAAGTCAAGAGATCAAATGATCGTTGATCTTTCAGTTTGAAAACAGAAGTCCTTTTAATGAACTTCTACGTGTTAAACAAATAAAGTATTACTGCTAACCAACAACTTTATAGTCTTCAACCCCTGCAACCACGCCATAAAGGGGTTCCAACTCAGAACCAACACCCCCGCCATAGTTAAATTTCGAATTTAGTCTACTTCCGTATCAATATTATTTTCTTTCCATTGACATGCATATAGGATTTCTATATCTAAGTTATTAAGAATAAATAGCCATGTGGGTTCGGTAAGGGGCTACCTGACACACGCCATTTTATTAGACAACGGACGTACTCGCATTCTGTTTCCGGACTCATGAGTTTGGGGGGAAAGAGATGCGTTCAGGGGTCACTATTGTCTCCATCTCGGGAATCAAGTCTGTACCATTATTATCTTACTCTGAACCAGCAAGACAGACTGGCTGTTCTGATGGAATCTACGATACCAAGATGCGGGGGGTCTAATGAGAATCCTAAAGAAACTCTTCGGTACAGCAAAAACCAGAATAATAAGCCTGATACTTTTTGCTGCAGGCATCTTGTTAATGATTGCAGCAAATATTGTTGGTATACCTGATAACCCACCAGGTATTATTTTAGCATATATCAGTATTGCTGTAATAATACTTGCCTTTGTACACCACTGGACCGTACGTAAAAAGTTTTCAGTCCTATTGATCGCTTCTATAATTGGCTTTCCTGTTTTTGCCATACTTCACAATTTATTCTATGCTCTGGCAACAGGGGCTGAAGACATTGTTGTAGTAAAGCAAATATTTGAAATTTTGGATGTAACAAGCTTTCTAGCTGCTATTTTTGTATGCCCGATGGGAATAATTGTGGGAGCAACAGGATGTATTATATTGGTGATAACGAACAAAAAAGGAGAATCTGGAGAAGCTGAGTAACCCATACTCACGAATCTTCATGCAAGACTCTACAGTCTAAAACAATTCTATAAGTTGAATCCGTATCCGAGCATAAAGATGATCCCGGTATTCTTCACATCGTCGTCATCTGCCGTATCATCGATAGTCGTTAGACCAAGGGCATACGTTGCGTCGAAGATCAGGTTCCCTTTGCCCATCGCATAGTCAAACCCACCACCGATAACTAAGCCGAAATCGGTCGACTTCACCTGATCTTTGATATCATATTCTTGATCCTCAAAATACGACTCAGCACTCAAATTAAATCCGATATACGGCCCGACTAAGAAACAGGGAGCGAAAGCCCCTTCCGTCGGTATGGTGAACTTCGCCAGTACGGGGATATCGATATATGACATCCTTGCTCCCGCATCATCATATGTACCTAATTCCATCCCCTTCATCATATAAAGAAGCTCGGGCTGCAAACTGATCACCTCGGTCATCGGGAAGTTCATGAAGACGCCGCCCCCAAAACATAGCTTCATCTCATTGTCTTCCACATCATCGCCTGTAACATTCGCCAGGTTAAGTCCACCCATGAAACCAAAAGTCGTCCCTTCGGCAAGAACATTCCCGCTCATAAGGGCAACAAGTGCTAGAGCAATAATTAAACGTTTCATTACATATCTCCTTGTCTGCTTAAATAACCAGCTTCCTCAGTACCCAACTCAATCACTCACCACCGGGCTCAGGATCTCTTTGTATTACCTCGCTTTCATCGATCCAAACTCAAACTAACCTTTCTTATGACTTCTAGCATACAACACGAGATGCTTATTTGTCTTTCTTGATCTCCTCTCCAGTTTAACTGTGTATTATTATGTTATATGTAGTGTCTATTTCCAAGGAGTGCTTATCAAAGGTATCCTGGATTTTCAAGAACCAATATATGTTGTATTTGTGATCAACATTCACTATTCATAGTTTCAGCAACCTATTTAATCACTTTAATTGTGTTATCGAAAGATTCACTGAGGAAAGTCCGATAATCTATCATGATGCTCCGCCATGGTTTAATCGAGTTCGAACTTATAGGAAACAGCGGTCCACACACTGATACCTTCGCCGTTTCGCTGAGCTGGAGTCCATCTTGAATGCCATGCAGCTTCAATGGCGGCCTGATCGAGGAGATCTGAACCACTGGATCGATATATTTCAACCTCCATAATGGTACCAATGCTATCAAGATACAGGCCCACCAAGACATCACCCTCAATTCCATTATGCCATGCACTATCAGGATAATCCGGTAGGGGACGATACATGCATTCGGGGAAAACTTCCGCTGGTAATCTCGAAAAGTCTCCTGCTAGATCTTCGTTCAGTTCGGGGATATTTGACGCCGATACTTGCTCTTCTAGATTCTCGATGTTAATCAAACTTCCACCGTTATCATCAGTATTTTCGATGCTTAGGTTTTCCTCGGAGGAACACGCCAGAGTAAGAGCTATGCATACAACTGCTACTGTTATTCGCTTCATATTGCTCCTCCTAATATGCGTTGGCTTGATTCTACTCCTTGATAATCATTTAAGAGTATGACAATTCTCCAGCTCTCTGGCAACTTTAATAAAGCATTCGTCTGATTCAACGAAGAAAGTTCGATAATCTATCATGATGCCCCGCCAGTTCACCAAATTCTCGGAAATCTCCGAATTCTCAGAAAATGACCCACGTTCTTCGACAAATCTTCTGTAGCGCTCGTTATAAGGTGCTATGGATCACGGATCCGGTAGCAGGTTGTGCTTAGGCTGGTGGAGTCGAACACAAGGGTAGCTCTCAAAACGGCGGAGAATCCAGCGCAGTGTGGAATCCTGCATAGTGATCCCCCAGTCATCCAGAAACCGCCGCATGTGCTCGTAGTTGAGATCGAAAGAATAGTCGAAGAACGCGCCGCCCGCATCTCCGCTGAGTTCCTCCTGAATGTCCAACATCTGCACCGGCAGGCCGCAATGCAGGTCAAAACTCATCAGATCCACGTATCTTAGATCCGTGTGCTTCAGGGTCCGGAAATAGGCACGGAGGTTGTTGGTGTCAAAGACAACGCTCCACTGCGAGGAATGGTGCGAGAAGCGCTCCCCGCGGATCTCTTCGAGAACGTCGAAGGCATAGGCTACGGCGGCCTCATTGTCGGTGGGAACAAAACCGTTGACCCTGTCAGCCGCAAGGAAGAAGCGGTGCAGTGTACTTTCCAGCCAGGCGTACTGCAAGAAGCCCTGGTAGCACAACCAGGCATCGATCGACTCTGCGTAGGTACTGTTGGTGAGGGCGCTGACCGGCAGGTCGTTTGCGGTGTGGACCACCATCTCGCCGTCCAAAAACTCGATCGTCGCGACATGGCCCTGGCGGTCGGCCACAAGGTAGTGATCGACGGTAGTGATCCTGACCAGCGAATCGGTTGCAATGACCTCATCGACCGAGGCGCAGGTGTCCAGGATGTACTGCATCCACATACCCGAGTCCAGGGGAGGGCGCTCATCCGGGACCGGTTGCTCGGTGGTACTGAGGGCCAGAGTGCTCAGGGTCAGGCCCTGATCGTTCATTCCAGCCCAGGCGAACTGGAAACCCACCAGGTTGAATGTGATACTGGCGTAACGAGCCTTCCACCGGGCGTAATGACCGGTGGTGCTGGCAATCAGGCCAACCTTGGTGACCCCTATTTTGTTGATGAATACAAGCCCATGGTAGACGCTTACATGATCATAGTTGGCGCCGAAGACCGGCGGGTCGCCGGTGTCGAGCACAAAAGAGGAGCAGTGTTGAGCAGGCATAGCCGAGCATGCGCCAGTAAACACACCGCAGATCAGCACCACCACTGCGGCGGGAACGACAAACTGTGTTCTCATGCCATTGTTCTTCCTTTGGCTACTGTGTCTATCCTGCATGAACCAGGCCAACTGATGACTACAGCACTGGCGAGTAGTGGTTGCACCCCAAGGTAATTACTCGTGGCTCGCGGTCGGTTCGGTGAATGTAGAAGGTCTCTTTTCATTTCGCAGAACTGGTTTCCAGCAACGATACCACCGTACGAGAAAAGATTTGACATATACTATTTCATTTTCTTTATTCCAGGATTTTATGCAGATCGAAATATGCACAAAGAATTTATTATACAGAAGCCATTTAAAAAAGAACAGAAGTTTAAGGCACGCATTAGTCCCCGAAACTAAAAACAAGACCGAAGGTATACCGGGCCTGATGTTCCCTCAAATTACCCATTTGACGGATGTAATCCAATTGTATCGGGCGAATGGCGACATGTTTGTTGAGCTTGATGTCCATACCGGCTCCCATGGCATAAGCAACCTGTGTTTCAGACCAGGAATTTCCCACAAGACAGCACCAACTGTCATATACATATCCGACGCCGACGAGAGTGTGAACATACGGAGAGATATTCCCAGTTCGGTTAAATACATATTTCGGACCGACTAAAAAGTTGTAGAAATCCACAGAACCTTCATAATGGCCGCTGATATCGATTTCAAGGCCAAAATAGTCGTAGAAATAGTAGGTCAGCCCACAATTGCAGCCATGGAAAACGTCTACAACAGGAGTATGCAAGCAGGAGTATCCGCCATGCACTTCGAATCGGGACGCATCTTCCGCGTAAGACGAGACACTGAATAACCAGATAAAGATCAACGCCATTGTTATAATCTTCATTAATAACCTCCTTTTAGAATACTATGGGCATCAGCGGCTGATGAAAATATAAGGAAACTGGATTTTCGTTATCTTGAAATTATAATTCAACATAACTTATCTGATCCTCATTTCCAACCTGAACTGATAGTACTGCTCCTAAATCAGCTCAGCTAACATCGCAAATGAATGATTACTTTAGAACACCGGCCAGCAGGATAAATCTCTGCTAATGAAGTCGGAATTCTGAAAATCATCCAGCCTCTATCTTGGTAACATCATTTCTACAGAAAATGTAGTTCACATCGGGCTTGCAGACCTGTGTGTGTCACTGCAATAGCAAGGCTCAGTCACTTGGTGATTAACAACACCTTTGAGGTTGATGTAACTGAGGACCTGTCGGTCGCTAGGAGGGCGATGGATGATTCTAATGTCCCGATTGAGCCCTTGAGTGGAGGTACCAAAGAACATGTCTCTCTAATATCTCGGTTGGCATATGCGATGACCGTTTCAAAGGACGGTGAGGCTCCTCTCATACTTGATGATGCATTGGGGAATACAGACTCGGAGAGACTTAAATTGATGGTAGCAGTTCTCGCCAAGGCGGGCAAAGAATGGCAGATCATAATTCTTACCTGTGGGCCTGATCGATACAGCAATGTTGGTGAAGTGACCGTGGTTCGATTGGGATGAAAAGAAATCGACACGCAAAACTGCAGCTTGCATCGTAATGAATAAATTAAAAAAACATGCTCATTATTATGCCTTATCTTGATTAACGAACCTCTATTTCAAGTCCGAATATTCATAATATTATTATGACAACTCTCCAGCTCCCTGGCAACTTCAATGAAGCATTCGTCTGATTCATCGATGAAGGTTCGACGATCTATCATGATGCTCCGCCATTGCAGTGAATGCCCCCCTTCACGATGTCTTCTCATAATGTATGCTAAATCATACTGTATATGGTATTTGTTTTGATACAATACTTAAACAAGTGCATTCAGAAATCTATTTGCTGACATAACCCGTACAGCGGAATTGTGCTCTAAGTAATCGATCCCATCCTCTCTAACGACCATATATCTCTTAGCAACTCCAAGGCGATCAGAAAAGTATTTAATTGGTGTAAGTCTTCCTCCGGGTCTACTTTTGCACTCTACGGTAAGCCAGGGTTTGTTTTCCCAGACCATCAGGAAATCTACTTCCCGCTTATCGGTGTCTCTCAAGTAAAAGAGTCTTAAGGAATAACCATACACATCAGAGATGAAATGGCAGAATTTAAGAAGATGAGAAGCAACCAGGTTCTCAAACTGTTTTCCTTGATCCTCAAGAACTGACCAATCCCATAGATAGTATTTTGATTCCTTTCGTAAGGCTCTTTGAAGGCTTTTATGGTATGGAGGTATTTTAAAAGCGAAGTAGTTTTCGCAAAATACTGACAGCCAACTCTTGACAGTTTTCGGGCTGACTTGCAGATCCCCGGCTAAAGAATTCATTGAGAGAGGAGAGCATATTCGATCGCTTAGCATGAGTCCCATCGTTTCCAGTTCTGTGATCAAGTTCACTCTGGATGTATCTCTTATGTCCTCCCGGATAACAGTTTCGAATCTGTTTCGTTTCCATCTGCGCCACTGTCGCTTATTTGATGAAAGCAGAGGTTCAGGGAAACCTCCGAATTCTAGAAGTTGTAAAAGGTCTTGAGCCTCAACACTGAAATCAAGTTCTGGAGGAATCTCATGCTGCATCTTAAAGGGCTCACTGCTTGCCAGAGAGTATTCCTTCACTGAAAAAGGATGCAATCTGAGTAGATGATATCTTCCGGAGAGCGAATCACCTCCTTTTCGGAATATATTGAGCCTTGAACTACCAGTAACCAGGATGTGCATATCATTTGTTTTGGTATCCCAAATCCCTTTCACGAGATTTTTCCAATTCGGGTATTTATGTACTTCGTCCAGAATAAGCAGATCCGCATCCGGGCTCCAATGCATTCTGGGTATCTTCTGTCTATGATCAGGATTATCCCAGTTTAGATATGCCGGATGAGTGTATCCCGTTGCTATCATCTTGGCAAGTGTGGTTTTACCAACCTGCCTTGGACCGGCGAGGAAAACCATTTTAGTTTTCAGGTCTTGCTTTATAACGCTTTGCAGGTATCTTGTCTTCATAATACTCCTTCGGTATTAATGGAGTGCATTCCAAATATATCATGATATTTTTGGAGTGCAACCCATAATTACCGAAAGATTCCTTTCTTTACTCTTTTTGCGGGATGCTATTTGAAGAGAGGTGACCTCAGGTAATTTTAAAGCGGCACTATATTTCTGTGCGATTGACAGTCTGGAAAAAGTGATTTACTATGGCTGCAACAAACTGATTTAGAAAATCTCAATGATTCTTTGAGATATTTTAATGCTCTCTTCAGTGGATTCAGCGAAGAAAGTTCGATAATCTATCATGATGCTCCGCCATTGCAGTGAATGCCCACATCAAGAGGGCTTTTGTGTTTTACTGAAATCGCTTTTTCGGGCATTTGATCGGCAAGTACTTGAATTCTGTTCTGAGCGTATATCTGCCCTTCTCGCTACCAAAGACTCCGTACATGCTCGTATTTCTGCATGATCTTGTCTTTCGTCAATATTGTGGCGTTTTCTTCTCTGGCTGTCGCCACAATGATCTGATCGGCAGGGTCTCCGTTAAATGGTTGCGGGAGGGTTGTTGAGCGATATGCTATGGTCGGTGTTAAAGGTATAAACCGAAGCTTTGGCATATCCAACGCTTCGGTAATCCATTCTTCCGGATTACAGGAGATACCGATTCTCTTTTTCTCCAGAAGCTTGCTGAACTCCCAAATTGAAATGGCTGAAAGAAGAAGTTCGTCATAATGTTCTGGGCTCGAAAGTAATGAATGTATGGTAGTGGAAAGCTTCTGAGGATGCATGTTCCACCAAATCCAAACATGTGTATCGAGTACGAGCCTCACTTGCATGCATCCCACATGTCTTCACCAAGCGGGGAAACTATGTCCTTCTCAAACATCAATGCCTCGGACAACTTCCCAGGTGCAGGCTTGCAGGTTGAGAACGGAATAACCTCAACTAAGGGCTTTCCTCTCTTCGTTACCACCACATGTTCCTTGGTTTTCGCAACCTCTCCCAAAATCCGAAGAGCGTGGGCTTTGAAATCAGTTATCGCTAGAATTTTCATATCAAATAACCTCCATTACACCTTAGTATGGTCATTTCAAATGGTCATGTCAAATATCTACAGGAAACTGTCTTGAGGTAGAGCTTCCAGACTCACCATACTCAGTTCCATCGAGTGAGAAGCTTACAGAGATATGATAATCAATATGTGACCGGGAACTCAGCAACTTGTTTAATCGCTTTAATTATGTTATCGGAAGAATCAATGAAGACAGTTCGATAATTTATCATGATGCCCCTCCATGAAAGTTATGCCCCCTTCCAGGAGGGGTTTTTGCTTTCATGCTGAAGTTGTTGATTTGGACCTTCAGTCGAAGACTGAAATCGAGAGTTTACCTTGAGGGAGTGAAGCGGGTCAAAGGGAACCCAATCCCCTCCTGTGAGCTTAGTCGATCTCGAATCTGTATGCAATAATTGTCCAGACTCTAACACCTACTCTATTTCTTTGAGCGGGAGTCCATCTTGTTTTCCATGCGGCTGAAATAGCAGCCCGATCGAGAATATCTGAACCACTGGATTGATAAACTCCGATATCTTCTATGGTCCCTATACTATCGAGAATCAAGCCCACAACTGTTACCCCCTCAACCCCAGCATTCCTAGCGTTCTCAGGATAATTCGGTTCTGTACGAAAGATTATGTTAGGAAATACATCAACCGGTGGATTACTGAATGTTTAAAAGTTTGATCATGAAAGCTATTTTGAGCCGAAACTGGTTCTTCAACATTCAAGGTATCAGTTGAGATTTCATTCTCATCTTTATTATTTCTGATAGTACCAATATCTTCAGCAGAACACGATGAAATAAGAGCAATGCATACAGTAGTTACTACCATTCTCTTCACATTGTACCTCTTAGTTTGTGTCTATCCAGAAATAGGCCTCATTGTAATGTGCCGTAGTGTAGCGTTTTCGTCAATAGCTGCCTGACATCCTTCAGGGATGGCATTTCTGGGAGTTTCCCTGTAAAAGTTCACTGCAGACAAACCGCTGCATCAACCCCGAAATGCGCCTTGCTATATCAAGCTAATGAGTTATTTATTAATAGGATATGCTATTCTAGATGGGCACTAGTTTGCATCGGATTGAACCAATATGAGGAAATTCCTCTCTTATGACCAAGTTAGTACTGACGTTACCTGATTAGTATGATTTTCTCTGATGCCTGAAGATTACCAGCATTCAGATGTATAAAATAAATTTCTCCGGGGACTTCTTCTCCATCCTCGAAGCTGCCGTTCCAGGTTACTGTATATTCTCCTGCTGGCTGCACTCGATCAAGTATTATCTTTACCAGTCTTCCACTTACATCGAAAAGGGTTATCTCTGTATGGCTGGTTGACGGGATAGTATATCTGATTTGTGAAGTTCCAGTGCATGGATTCGGGAAGGCTGTGCATGTAATACTACCTGGAATATTTGGGTCTCTTTCAGAAATGCCTTCTGGTACGCCGACCTTCAGCAGCCAGACATCGTAAGAGCCGGCACCATATGATCTTGTTGTACCTGCAATCGCAAAGTTACCATCGGTGGTCTGCTGGACAGCACTGGCACCATCATTCTCCGGCCCTCCCACCCAGGTTTGCCACTCCAAACATCCGTATTCGTCGACCTTAAGAAGATATACGTCACTTTCTCCAGATCCGTATGAGTTAGTAGTACCTGCAACGATGAATCCTCCATCTGTGGTCTGTTGAACAGACGATGCACTTTCACCTTCAGGACCTCCCATGGTGAATTCCCACAGCAAGTCACCTGCTTCGTCCAACATTACCAGGTATATTTCGTAGTTACCGATTTCATTGGGACAGATTGTACCTGCGAGCAGATAGTCATTCGAATCCGTAATGCAGACAGAATTGAAGGCTGTGAAACTTGAAATGCCTGCACCAAAGGTCCTTTCCCATTCAATTCCCGATACGGGATGGGTTTTTACTACGTAACCGGTAGTACCGTATCTCCCTGCGACAACGTAGCCACTATCAGGTGTCTGCTCGATCGCATAGCCGTACCAGTGGTCACCAGGACCTCCTGAGCCTATCGTGCCACT
>DAOWFD010000117.1 GCA_030638185.1 Candidatus Aegiribacteria sp. | reverse complement strand
TTCGTTCACCGACACGTACTTCGGCTCCGCCACAGGCACAACACTCGGTACGGGCTGCTGGTTAAGCTTTACCCGACAAGGACTTGCTACTCCTAATGAGTAGCTCACCCGGAAAGAAGCACCAAGCTGAGCTTGGCGCACAAACGCTACGCATCACCTGCCGCCAAGACGCGTGGCGAATTGGCGGTCAGTGTACCGCGATTGATAGCATTTCCTTGTGGACACACTTGCATGCATAAGCCGCAGAAGGTCCTGTATTCCCCCCTGGCATCAGTGACAATCTGCCTGCACTTGTTCACATCATACGAGTTCTTAGAGATCGCACCGGCTGGACAAATTTCGGCACAAGTCATACAGTCCCCGCAGTCTCCAGAACACAGGTGTCCAGTGAATTTGAATTCCAGATCATCTTTGGTAAAGATGGTGCCAAGTCGTACCCGAGGCCCGAACTTGGACGTAATCAGGAGTGATGATCTGCCAATCCAGCCAAGACCTGCCAGATGGGCAAGAACCTTCTGTGAAATTCCCTTTTCGCGTAGTTTCAGTTCTTTATCGACATCATCGTAGAACACGAAACGATATTCACTACACTCCTTTACGATAGCTTTATAAACAGCTCTCGTCCTTTCACTCAATTCCTTCTTGCACCTATTCATCAAATCGTCATCAGGAAGAGCAGCGACTGCGGCACTGTCATAGGGTAAACAGAAGGTTATGCAACTGTATCCATCAGTGTGTTCGATTATCTCTCCCAGAGATACAATGCCCCAGAGCGGAACTTCATGTTGTTTGAACAAATTTTCAATCATCATTAACTCATACAAAAGGATTATGTAACAGTGACATATCTCAATACCAGGATATATGTACTAATTTTCATAAGCATGTCAATTAAACTAGCCGACGTCCCCTGCGTTGGAGAAAACCCAGCGGAGCAGGATATTAGCACCGAAACATTGCCAGATACAGGCTAGGAGCGCCATCCCCGCGTCAGCCAAACAAAAGAGAGCAACCGGTAAATTTGGTTGCTCTCTTTCATGCATGGAGCGGGATACGAGACGCTTGTGAATAAACTTGCCGACGTCCCCGTGTGAGGGAAAAACCTGCGGAGCGGGATACGAAACGCTTGTGAATAAACTTGCCGACGTCCCCGCATTACATATACAGAAAGCGAGTAGCAATTGTAGCTACTCGCTTTCTATATATGGAGCGGGAAACGGGACTTGAACCCGCGACAGCTACCTTGGCAAGGTAGGGCTCTACCAACTGAGCTATTCCCGCTCGGTTATGTTGCTAACGCTCTTGCTCGAGCGGGGAATCTCGCAATGCTCGATTTCCCGCACAAGTTAATTATTAACGCTCTTGCTCGAGCGGGGAACCTCACAAATGTTCGGTTTCCCGCACAAGTTAATTATTAACGCTCTTGCTCGAGCGGGGAATCTCGCAATGCTCGATTTCCCGCACAAGATATCTATCTAAACAAGCGATCGATTTCGCTTAATTTCTATTCAAACTCCGTTGCCGGAGCGGTTCGATATATCGCAATTAGAGGGTCTTTTGTCAAGGTCAGGGTTCTCTTGTTGTGACCCAGGCGTCCGTGAAGCCCATGTTCACAAGAACCTGAGTGTAATCAACGGCATCTTCCCTGGCAGGGAAGGCACCGACTCTGACTTTCCAGAATCCTCCCTGACGATCTATAAATACGGGATGATCGATTTCTGCGGAAACCGATTCCGCCAGACGCAGTGCGGTTTCTTCATTTGTTGCCGCTGAGATCTGAACTGTAAAATGAGTTCCTGTAAGAATCTCTTCCTCGTATTCAATGGGGACTTCGCCTGGAATGCTCATGCCGATTACTTCGGGAAAATCTTCAAAGGGGTCTCCCGTGTAACCGGGAGGATCCTCGTAAGGGTCGATGGGTCCAGTTATGGTTGCCTGATCGGTACTATCCGGTGTTACGGTAGTATCACCGCACGCGGAGAGAATCAGGACAGGAATCAGGAATAATATTAATCTATACATTACCACCCTCCTCTGCTTCCAGGAAAACATCCAGTAGCGGGAGCATTAGTTCATGATGACCGGTAAGAACTATCTGTTCTCCTCCCAGTGCTCTTGTTGGCCTGAAGACCACATTGTTCAAAGGTCTGTACTGCATTATCATGTCAAAGCTTGCGGCTGTGATATCACTTATACTGTGACCGAGGTTAATTGCTGATGTCAGAAGTTTAAGAAATACTTCGGGCATGATGACGGCGGAGCCTGCGTTGATGACCACCCCCGATGTCAGGGATGTAATCCTCTCCCCTAACAGATCAAAGTCCTTCTCCGCGGATTTCGCGAGTTTTTCCCAGTTTACTGAAGGATAGGGATGGATGATATCTCCTCCCAAAGCGGGATGCACGGTTACCGGAACGCCCGCTTCGCACGCTGCGGCAAGGGGACTTATTGCGATATTGCCTTTCTTTTGGATGATCTCATTGCCGAGGGCTTCGCCAAGGCCAAGGTTCTTGCTGTAAGCTGTGTTGATCGCTTCTGAATAAATCTCTCCGGTCTCCTGCCACATACCGAAACTGCCGTCTTTAATTCCCGATTCTACATCCTCCGAGGTCTCACCGAAGAGAGCCATTTCTATATCATGGATGGTGCCGGCTCCGTTAGTTGCAAGGCAGTTGATCGTGCCGTTCTTAATCCATTTCACGAGAAGGGGTCCGAGGCCGCATTTAATGACATGGCCTCCGTACATGAAGATCCTTGAAGCTCCTGTGCTCTTTGCTTTAATAATTGCCCGGGCGAGTTTCTTCATATCCTTTACCGCATGTAGATCCGGCAGTGATCGCAGGAATTCAACAGTATCCTTATTCTGGGGATTCCTCAGCAGAAGGCTGGAATCGACTTTGCTGGTTCGTTCAGCCAGGGATTTCAATTTAAGCTTCTCTCTGTCGAAATCAGTACTCAATTGTACTTCACCTCCATAAGTGTCAGCCCTTTGCCCGGGAGCGATACACCGGCCTTGTTACGATTTTTCGTTTCAAGAAGCTCGGTTATGATCTCAGGCGGAGTTGATCCGGAACCGATGCTAACCAGTGTTCCAGCCCAGATCCTGACCATTCCTCTGAGGAACCTGTTTGCCTGGATAAGGAATGTCCAGCCCGACTCATCCTCCATGACGTACGCACTTATCACATTTACGATCCAGTCGGAATTACCGCTTCCTTCCTTTGCCATCGCCATCCAGTCGTTTTTACCTATCGAGAGTCCCGCGGCTTTCTGCATATCAGCCGTAACCAGTTCCCTTGAAAGTGCCAGTGTATGACAGTAACGATTCATGAGGGGGTGTTTATTCTTTTCGATCCGGTAGCTGTAAAGCCTTGAGACCGCCTGGAATCTTGCATGAAAGAAACTATCAACTTCCTCAACTTCGGTCACTGAAATATCGTCGGGAAGCATGACGGGCAAACCTGTTCTTACCCTCTCCAGCTTATCAATCACTATGTCAGCATGGGCAACCTGTCCCAGGGCATGCACTCCCGCATCGGTTCTGCCTGATCCTGTTATAGCAGTCCTTCTCCCGCAGAGTTTCTCAAGGATGGCTTCAATATCCCCCTGTACGGTTCTTGCCTCAGGCTGAAGCTGCCATCCGGAGAAATCGGTTCCATCGTATTCAATCAGCATTTTTATTCTGATAACACTCATGATTCACAAAACCTGCATGATACCGGCCAGAAGAACCAGCCAGGCAAGAGATGCCGCTATTGATGAAAGTGCGTTCTGCCTGCTCATGCTGCCTTTCTCCATAAGTTCGATCTCGTTAACCGAAGAGAGTGCAGTGGTAAGAGAATCACCGAAACTCCTGCCGCTTTTCCTGCTATCTATGAATACTGTTTTGATCCTCTCTGAAAAAGGGCCTGCAAGGGATACTACCATCGCGAGGCTCTCCGGAAGTCCTCCAAGGCTCACCCTTCTTGAGACCGTGAACAGGAGCTCTGAAGCTCTTGAGGCTCCCAGCGCCCCGGACATGGATGCTCCTGCGGCAATAGCGGCGATCCACCTCAGCGATCTTTCCATCAGGATATCGTTGCCGGATGCTGCTCCCCACAGCAGCACAAAGACTGGAGCCGTGACCAGAAGGAGAATTCTCAATGTACCCTTCCTGGCTTTACCGCAGAGACCTATTGCTGGAAATATCAGATAGAACGGTAGTATCCTGATGTCGACCATAAATGCTGAAGCAGGGCCTGCAATGAGCCCTGAAAAGAGAAGGATTGAATAGGCTGTATCAGTCATTCATGTCCTTTTCAAGGCGTTTCTTCACCAGCCTGAACTCCAGAGGCGGCGCTTCGTTGAACTCCATTTCAGCACCTGTAACCGGGTGAATGAAGCCAAGTGTCTCCGCGTGGAGCATCTGATGTGTGGCAATACGGAGCACGTCGTCCAGCAGTTCTCTGTTACGGACTGTTGAGGGTATTTCCTTGGGATTGTACCCCCCGTACTTCTCATCTGCGATTATGGGGCAGCCTTTTCTGACAGACAGATGAACCCTTATCTGATGGGTTCTGCCCGTCTCGAGCCTGCACTCGATCATGCTTGTATGTCTGAACCTGCGCAGAACCCGGTAATTGGTTACCGCACGTTTCCCCGTTGAGAGCACAGTCATCTTCTGCCTGTTATTAAGATCACGTCCTATGGGTGCATCAATTCTGTCAGTACCCGGTATCGGTGAATGCCAGACAAGCGCGATGTAGCGACGTTTAACGGTTCTTGAGGATAGCTGAGCTGACAGGCCGCGATGTGTAATGTTATCCTTGGCAATCATCATCAAACCGGTTGTATCCTTATCGAGCCTGTGTACGATTCCGGGACGCAATTCACCTGATATACCAGATAGGTTAACACAATGAGCAAGCAGCGCATTAACGAGGGTTCCGTTCCTGCAGGTTCCGGATGGATGAATCACAAGACCTGCCTGCTTGTTCAACACGATCAGATATTCATCTTCGTAGACAATATCCAGTTCGATATTCTCTGGAGAGAGGTCGACAGGAATCGCATCGGGAATTTCAAGCAGTATCTCCTGATCAAACTGAACACTGTATGCGGGTTTTGTAACTGGAACACCATCTACAGATACGTGACCATTGGAGATAAGTGTGCTTATGTAACTCCGGCTCTCTTCGATATCATCCTGCATGACAAGATAGGCATCAAGGCGAAGCCCTTTCTCCCCATCTTCTACTGTACTTCTGAAATACTCCAAGATTAACTGCCCAGTCGTTTCATAAGGTGATAGCCGAAACGTGTTCTGATGATCCCGGAAATTTCTCCCGGTTCCAGGGCAGAGATCGTGCTGTCCAGTTCCTCTGTAATGGCTCCACTTGTAAAGTCGGGCAGTCTTCCGCTGTCCGCCGCTGAAGTGCAGTGGGAATGGTTGAAGGCCATTTCCTCGAAGGTGACCTGTCCGGAAAGTATTTTATCCTGAATATCCCGGATTTGATCCAGTGCAGCCTCTTCGGTATCAGACACGATGGAGATGGATCTCCGGGTTTCCTCTTCTGTAGTTGACATACTGTCAATGAGTTCCTGATCTTCCTCTTCGGCAGCTGACACACTATCAATGAGTTCCTGATCTTCCTCTTCGGTAACAAACACGCTGTCTTCGACCGGGGTATACCAGGTTATCAGAATGTGCGCAGCTCTGAGGAATTCGGCTTCCACGGTTGTCGCCTGATCAGGTAAGGTATCAAAAACTATTATCTTATCAGGATCAGGTGAAGCGCTTGAATCGGTATCATCAGAAAAGCCACAGGAAGACACCAGCAATGACACCAGGCAGAAACCGACGATCGTCCTGATTGAGATGTGAGCCATCAAGATCCTCCAAATAGATTATACGTACCATATATTTCCTTAATTATCTGCTATATTGAATCATGCCTGTTGACATCCGCGGGTTTGGTCATATCCATACAGTGTATATAATACGATATTGTATGAACACACCGTTACGGTCACCGAAAGGAGTCAATAAGTGAACAGGCAGGATTACTTCTCAGACCGTGCCCGGGGAATGAAGAGGTCGGTTATCAGAGAACTGCTGAAACTGACCGCAAAACCGGGAATAATTTCATTCGCCGGAGGATTACCTGCACCTGCTACTTTTCCTGTGGATTACGTTGAAGCAGCTGTTGGCAGTGTGATTGAGAATGAACACGCCACGGCACTTCAGTACGGTCCCACGGAAGGTGACGCAAGACTCCGCGAGGATCTTGCGCTAATCATGCGGACTGATGGAACCAAGACTTCTCCGGACCACATTCTTGTTACAACCGCCTCGCAGCAGGGGCTTGATCTCATTTCAAAAATATTCTTGAATCCGGGTGATACCTGTATAACCGGTTCTCCGACTTACCTTGGCGGTCTACAAGCTTTCAAGAGTTACCAGGGAGTACCTGTAGGTGTTGAACTGGATGATCACGGAATGATACCTGAGAAGCTTCAGGAAACTATAAAGAGGCTTGAAGGTGAAGGCCGCAGGCCAAGATTCATATATATAATTCCGGATTTCCAGAATCCCGCAGGTGTAACCATTCCTGAATCAAGAAGAAAGATAATTCTTGAAATTGCCCGGAAGGGCGAATACCTGATAGTTGAAGATACTCCGTACAGGCAACTGAGATACAGCGGTGAGAGTCAGCCTACATTCCAGTCCATGGCCCCGGATATGGTTATCTCCCTCTATACATTCTCAAAGATAATGCTGCCCGGCTTCCGCCTTGGATGGGCGTGCGGACCGAACTGGCTGATCGATAAAATGGTGATGGCAAAACAGGCAGTTGATCTGTGTACGCCGCCTTTTAACCAGGCCATTACCCATGCCATGCTTGTGAACGGAGCACTTGAGAAGGGGCTTGAGAATACTATTGAGCATTACAGCAACAAAAGAACAATCATGCTGGAATGTCTGGAGAAGGAATTCGCTGACATACCTGAAGTCAAATGGACAAAACCTGAGGGCGGATTATTCCTCTGGCTAACGCTGCCAGATAGAATGAGCGCAGACGATCTTTTCCAGAACGCCATTGATGAGAATGTCGCATACGTTCCAGGCAGCGCCTTCTTCCCTAAAAACGATGACTTTCAGAGCATGCGCCTGAACTTCAGTTACGCTAGCGAAGAGCAGATCGCAGAAGGAGTAAAACGTCTGGCCCGTGTTGTCCGCACAAATATCTGACGCAGATCTCACCTGATGATGAAGGCGGGATTTCGGTCCCGCTTTTTCTGCAGTATATCCGGAATCATTGATACATCAACTTTATCAGAAGGGAGTATTCTATATTCATTTGAAGGGTTGACAACAATATCATATTCACTGCATTATCCGAATCTTGTAGCTATTAACAGGATGACTGTGAAACGCCGCATGCAGGCAATCGGAAAACTGAAAACCATCTTCCGGTATGCGATTCGTTACAATACAATGAAACTGTGGCTCAGATTGATGAAACCAGGCACAATTTAATGAAAAGTGATCCTCTTGTACTGTTCTATCTGATAGATGGTGCCCGACTGGATGTTATGAAGCGTCTGATGGATGAAGGGAAACTGCCGAACATCAGCAGAGAGGTTGTGGAACCGGGCGTTTTCAGAAAGGCATCCTCCTGCTTTACATCCACGACCGGGCCTGCGTACCTTCCATTCCTTCTGGGCTGTTTCCCAGGCACGGTCGACATCCCCGGTATCAGGTGGCTTGATAAGAAAGAATTTGCCGGTAAGAGAATTGGGAAGAACCGCCTTAGAAGCTACAATGGTATTGAGGGGCCATGCTTCAACAGTGACCTTCCAGCTGACAGAAGAACGCTTCACGAACTTTTCGATAATTCCCGCAATATCTACTCCATGATAACAAGAAGCCTTGGTGCTCACAGAGATCTTACGAAGAACACCAAACTTTTCCGCTACCTGACAGCCCACCTGAACAATAAATGGCACAGGGTCGATGCCGCCGGCCAGAAGAAGTTAATGAAGTGCCTTAATGACAGGCCGGACTTCATATTCGCGGTGTTTCCTGCTGTTGACAGTTTCTCACACATCCACGATCCGTTTGATGATGACACTATTCAGGCGTACATCAATGTTGACGGATACATCGGTGAAGCGGTGGCAAAGCTGAAAGAGCAGAACAGATGGCAGAACACTCTTCTCGTTATCTCTTCAGACCATGGGCTTACTTCAACGCATACACATTTCGACCTGGCCGACTTTTTCAGTGATCGGGGTCTGGATACTCTGAAACACCCGTTGATATTCAAACGCAGGCCGGATGTTTCGGTAATGATCTCAGGCAACGCCATGGGACATGTATACCTGCATGATATCATTACGGACAGACCTGTCTACGGCAGGGAAGTGTACGATTCGATGGGCTCACTTCTTCCTGAGCTTATTGAGAGGAAGGAAGTCGATTTTCTCGCATGGAGGGAATCGGACAAGATATTTTCCGTAGAATCTTCACGCGGCAGAGCACTGATAATCAGATCGGCGGGTGATTTCACATACCTTCCCCAG
>DAOWFD010000226.1 GCA_030638185.1 Candidatus Aegiribacteria sp. | reverse complement strand
ACCACTGTCGGCAGAACCTCAGCGGTGCGCTGCGGTCGAGCTTTTAACCGAAATCTCCTGAAAATCACTCATTCTCCCGATATTCTGGTACGAAAAAGGTTATGACCCGGTTTAAAATTCCGTACCAAAATTCAAGATCTAGAACTCACTCCCATCCGTTGCGACAGTTCGAAATACCTCCAGCACGGGGGTACCAAATGAGATGAATGAATACAAGCCTGTGAGTTTCTATCCCTATTCCAGAAACACAATTCCTGATAAAGCTTCCCTCCGGGGTTGAAAGGGCTGAGTATTGGTATTTCGTTCCCCATCATCGCTGCGAAAGCCGTGTCTATGCTTAAGATATCGTGATCATTAAAATCCTCGTAGCCACGACAAATTGCCCCCTTGACTCTCCATCTACTGGAGGCTGTATACTTCATTCGAAGGCCTTCAGAATGCGTTACTATGAGGGGAGAATACAATGATCAGAATCGGACTTTTTTCCAAACTCAGCCAGGTTCCAGTGAAGACGCTGCGTTACTACGATGAAATCGGGCTGCTTGAACCCGCTGAAATTGATCGCTTCACAAGCTACCGCTACTACTCGATCGACCAACTTCCCCGTCTTAACCGTATTCTGGCGTTGAAGGATCTAGGGCTGTCCCTGGATCAGATTGCCCGTTTGTTAGCAGAAAAGGTACCCGCTGAACAACTCCGCGGGATGCTCCGCTTGAAGGAGGTGGAAATTCAACAACAAATGCAGCAAGAACAAAAGAAATTGACTCGCGTAGCCACACGGCTAAAACAAATTGAATTGGAGGATAAAATGTCGAAGTATGATGTCGTGATCAAGGAAGTTGAACCCCAATGGATCGCTTCTGTGCGAGATGTGATCCCTTCTTATCCCGAACAGGGTGGTCTCTGGAGAGAGTTGGAAACCATGCTGTCCCAGAACCAGGTTAAAGGCACCGGCCCCTGTTTTACACTTTATCATTCCGATGAGCCGAAGATCGACGCCGAGGTGTGTGAACCCTTAACCGAGGGCGGCTCGCTGCCCCCTCATCCCCGGGTACAGGCTCGCGAACTGCCCGGCACTGAGGTTGCTGCAGTCATCCATCACGGGGCGTTTACCAGCATCAGCGAAGCCTACGAGGCGCTTGTAAAATGGATCGAGACCAATGGATATCAGTTCAACGGGCCATGCCGGGAGATTTACTTGCAGCTTCCGGCTAAGATAGGTGATCAGAACGACCCGGATACGGTGACGGAGATACAGTTCCCTGTGGTGAAAGCATAATACGATCAACAGCCGCGGAATCACTTATTGGGAATACTAACTTCCTTCTTGATTTTAATATCCTAGATCCCTTTGAGGTTTTCCTTCAATCTATCCAGTGGATCATCACCCGTGGCTGGAACGAACTCCTTGCCGGTTATCATCTCGTACAGCTTTATGTACCTTGATGAAAGCTCAATGACAAGATCATCCGGAGCATTGGGGAGTATCTCATCATTGTACGGGTCGCAGTTCTCCCTGAACCAGAGCCTGAGGAATTCCTTATCGATGTTCGAAGGTTCCTGACCGCTCGAGAATCTTTCTTCGTAGCTGCCGGATATCCAGTACCTTGAGGAATCGGGTGTATGAATCTCATCTATGAGGATGATATTGCTATTCTCATCTTTCCCCAGTTCGTACTTTGTATCCACCAGGATCAGGCCGTTCTCGGCTGCTATTCTCATCCCTCTTCTGAAGAGTTTCATCACTATATCGGACGCCCTGTCCCACTCATCAGCTGTCATCAGACCCTGAGTGACAATTCCCTCAGGTGTGATAGACTCATCATGGAGCTCACTCTTGGTTGTTGGAGTGATAATCGGTTCAGGGAATTTCTGATTCTTCACCATTCCATCCGGAAGTTCGTTGCCGCAGATGTTGCGGCTGCCGTTATCGTAAAGGGTCCAGGCTGAAGTGCTGGTGCTTCCCGTAAGGTAGCCCCTGACGATGAACTCCACAGGGAAGACCTCGCACTTGATTGCAAGAGTGGCGTTGGGGTCGGGAATGGAAATAACGTGATTGGGAACGATGTCATTGGTGTTTTCAAACCAGAACGCGCTTACCTGATTGAGAACCTGTCCCTTGAAAGGGACCGAAGTCAGTACCCTGTCGAAAGCACTCTGCCTGTCCGTGGTGATCAGCAGAATCCTGTCTCCAAGATCGTAGCTGTCTCTGACCTTGCCCCGTTTTCCTCCCGGAAGATTCAGCGATGATGTATCGGTGAGGCAGCTTGAAAGTTGTTTCCTGATAGTATCCCTGCTGACCATGATTTCCTCTCGATATTACGGGGATTCGTTAGCGATATCAATTCTGAATATGTATGATAGTGAAACTTTCCCATTATTGAAACCTTTTCAGATTTGTTAAGAACAGGAGAAATATGAAGCTGGATAATACTGCGGATAAGAACCTTACATGGCACCATCATGTTGTAGACAGAACTGACAGGGAGAAGCTTCTCGGGCATAGGGGAGCCACGGTTTGGCTTACGGGACTTTCCGGTTCCGGAAAATCTACCGTTGCGGACATACTCGCGGAAATGCTTCAGGAGCGCGGTGTTCTGACAGCGATCCTCGACGGCGACAATATCAGGCACGGCCTTAACAGTGACCTGGGATTTTCACCGGAGGACAGGAAGGAGAATATCCGCAGGATAGCTGAAGTGGCCAAGCTGTTCAGTTCCTTTGGTGTAATAAATATACTGGCCTTCATAAGCCCCTACCGCGAGGACAGGGATTTCGCGAGGTCCATTCAGGATGAGAACGATTTTGTTGAGGTGTACGTTGAAGTTCCGCTTGATGTTGCTGAACAGAGAGATCCCAAGGGTCTATACAAAAAGGCAAGAAGCGGTGAGATACCTTCTTTTACAGGTATATCAGCACCTTACGAAGAGCCCCTGTCCCCCGAACTTGTTCTCAAAACTAATGAATCAACACCGGAGGAGTGCGCTGAACAGGTTCTGGAAATCCTT
>DAOWFD010000390.1 GCA_030638185.1 Candidatus Aegiribacteria sp. | reverse complement strand
TTCTGGGTCGAATCTGCCATTCGTAACCCGATGGTATGGAAACCTTCAGTCCGGTTGGGATCAGTTCGGTGGTTCCCGGTCGTACAACGATATCCGATTCCACCGCAGCTGTAAGATCTACACCGCTTGAACCGGATGTGGCTCTGGATGGAACGGGAAGGCCCGATGCGTGCTTAAGAATTTCGAGCAGTACATCAAGTTCCATCTCTTCCCGTCCTTTTAAGTTGTCTATTTCTCCGGGTTCTGATCGATGCCCTTCATCGTCAGGTCAATTTTACCGTTGCTCTTGACTTCCGTAACTTTTACCCGCACGTGCTGCCCGCGCTTGAGAACATCCTCAACCTTCTCCACCCGTTCCCTGCTTATCTGGCTTATATGTACAAGACCGTCGGTTCCGGGCATTATTTCAACAAAGGCTCCGAAGTTCATGATATTGGCTACAACTCCGTCATATATCTGTCCGACTTTGGGTTTTCCCGTGGAAAGTTCTATAAGCTCCAGGGTTCTTTCCGCGGCTGCGGCGTCATCCGAGAGTACAACAACTGACCCGTTATCATCAATGTTAATATCGGCACCTGTTTCTTCGGTAATAGCCCTGATGTTCTTACCTCCAGGACCTATCAGTTTACCGATCATGTCCTTTTCTATCTGAACTGTATAGACCCTGGGTGCGTATTTACTGAGTTCCGCGCGGGAACTGCTTATAACGGAATTCATCTCGCTGAGTATGTATTCTCTGTTCTCCTTCGCTCTGTTTATAGCTTCACTGAGGATATCAAGAGAAATCCCTTCAACTTTCAGATCCATCTGTATCGCGGTTATGCCCTTGGTAGTTCCGGCAATCTTAAGGTCCATATCACCCAGATGATCTTCAACTCCGGCAATATCCGATAGAATAACGTAGTCTTTTCCATCTGTTACAAGCCCAAGAGCCACACCTGCGACAGCATCGGTTATAGGAACTCCCGCGTCCATCAAGCTGAGGGAAGAACCGCATATCGTTGCCTGGCTGGATGACCCGTTCGATTCGAGTATATCCGATACTACCCTTACCGTGTAGTTGAAATCGATTTTATCTACGGGCATGACCTGGGAAAGAGCCATCTCGGCAAGATGTCCGTGCCCGATCTCCCTTCTGCCAGGTCCACGGTCAGGTCTTACCTCTCCGACACTGAAGGAGGGAAAATTGTAATGGAGCATGAAATCCTTCGTGTATTCTCCCATAAGAGCGTCTATCCTCTGCTCATCCCTTGCTCCTCCGAGCGTAACCGCTACGAGGGCCTGGGTTTCGCCTCTTGTAAAGAGAGCTGAACCATGGGGACGGGGTAATACACCAACTTCGCAGGTTATCTTCCTTACATCGCCCTCATCGCGTCCATCGGGACGCTGGTGATCAAGAAGCTTTTTCCTGGCGACAAGCTTTTCCGCATCATTGACTGCCTTTGAGATCATTTTCTTCAGTCTGTCATCATCAAGATCGGGATATCTGCCGGAGAGTTCTTCAAGGGCAGTTTCCTTCGCTGTCTCCCCTGCGTCGGATAGGGCGTTCTTGACACCGTTTCCGTATACTTTTTCAAATTCAGGGATAGCGATAGAGTTTACCGCTTCCGTGAAGCCATCCGGAACCTCAAAAGCCCTCTCAATTGGACGTTTTTCCTTTCCGACAGCTTTTCTCAGTTCCATCTGAAGCTCATTGATCATGGTGGCTGTATCGGCAGCTACCTTTATAGCTTCCATAACTTCGGCTTCTGAGAGCTGTGCGGTCGAACCTTCGAGCATGACCACATCCGTGTCCTTTACCGCAACTACAAGATCAAGGTCGCTTTCACTCATCTCGTCAACAGTAGGGTTGATCACGTACTCGCCGTTTATCCTGCCTACTTTTACCGAGGATACGGGACCGTCCCACGGAATGTCCGAGATCATCAGGGCTGCCGATGCCCCCAGCATTCCAAGCAGACTGGGATCATTCTGATTATCGGAACTCAGGACAAGGATATAGACCTGGGTTTCCTCCATATAGTCTGAGGGAAAAAGAGGCCTGAGCGGCCTGTCTATAAGCCTTGCAGTAAGAGTTGCATTTTCCTGAGGTTTGCCCTCCCTCTTAAAAAATCCTCCAGGGATCTTACCAGCTGCATAAGTTCTTTCGCGGTATTCTATTGTCAGAGGGAAAAAGGGAAGATCTCGCAATCCGCCCGATGTTGCAGCTACAAGTACTGAAGAGCCGCCATACGTGACGTATACGGCACCGTCGGCCTGTTTCGCCATTCTTCCGGTCTCAATTGTAAGTGTCCTGCCTGCGATTTCTCTTTCAACGATTTTTATCATTTTTCTATTTTCTTCCTTTTCAACTATCTTACCCCGGCTCTCTGCCGGGACAACTTACTACAAGCACCACTTCAATTGAAATCCTCGAGTATCCTTAGTTAGTGTGCTTAATATTTCCGAGATACAATCTATCTCCTCAGTCCGAGGTCCTTAACTATCCTTCTGTAACGTTCAATATCCTTACTGGTGAGGTAATTGAGCAGTTTCCTTCTCTGACCAACAAGCTGAAGAAGTCCCCTGTTGCTGTTATGATCCTTCTTGTGAAGCTTGAAATGCTCGGTAAGGTTCCTTATCCTCTCCGTAAGGATGGCTATCTGTACTTCCGATTTTCCTGTATCGTTTTCACTATCTCCGAATTTCACGATTATCTCTGCCTTTTTATCGGCTGTTATGCTCATCTTTTCAGATCCTCCATTCGTTTTTCCTGCAAAGCGTACTGCCTGACATTCTCCACATCGCCGGTAATAAGCTTTTTCAGCTCTTCAATACTCAATGAAGATGCTGCACTTCTCAATCTCTTTCTAAAACTTACGCTTACTATACTGCCGTAAACATCCCTGTCCCGGTGATCGAGCAGATGTGCTTCCACCGGCCCAGTGGCACTGCCGGGAACGAATATGGCTGCAAGTATAGGCCTGCTTCCTTCGCCAGAATTAACATAGCCTGCGTAACTGCCGGGTTTCGGAAGCAGTTTGCATCCGGAAACCCTGACATTCAATGTGGGAAATCCGATCTGTTTACCAAGACCCTTGCCCCTTGAAACCACTCCTGTAACCGAATAATGCCTGCCAAGAAGCTTTTCAGCATTCTGGAGTTCTCCATTTTCAAGAAGCAGCCTGATTTTTTCACTCTTGACCGGTTCATCTCCACATTCCAGCGGAGGTACAATAATAGTATCAATCTCCCTTGAAGTACACCACTGATACAGGTATTCCACTGTACCTGACCTGTTTCTGCCAAAATGGAAATCGTATCCCACTACGATTCTGCTGAATTTCTCCATTTCATGAAGTTCAGAGAGAAATTCATCCGGTGACTTGTCAGCCGTTTCTTTGTCGAAAGGAATGATCATTATCTTCTTCATTCCCATCCTGCGCAGAATCCCTTCCCTTTCGGATACAGTAGTGAGTCGCCTGTTCCACGAGTTATCCGTAAAATACTGACGGGCCACAGGTTCAAAGCAGACAAGGCATGTATCACCACTATAGGACCTGGCCTTTTCTATAACCTTCAGATGTCCCGAATGTATACCGTCGAAATTTCCTAACGTAATTGTATCCATGGTTTTCAGCTTCCGGTGAAAACGCACAGCGGTTTCAGAATTTTCCCATCCCCCTCCGCTACCGCTAAAAGATTATCGTCCTTGTCCAGCAGGGCTACTATACCGACCTGTTGACCTTCAACATTTCCTCCGTGTGAAACGGTCATGCGCTGTTTCTCGTCAAGCACTGCTCTCCTGTAATCCCGGAGAACCTCTGACATACTCAACAGAGACTTGTCGTTGCGAGTCTCCTTTGAAGCTTCCTCAATACTGAATGCCCCGATCGATGTTCTCCTGATATCGAAAGCTGCTCCGCCTGTGCCTAGTTCGTTCCCGATATCGCGGGCAAGAGCTCTGATATAGGTTCCCGAGCTTACCGTGACCGAAAGACGGATCCCCGATTCCATGAGTTCTTCAAGCTTCCAGTTCTCGGTATATACCTCTCGTATAGGTGTTGAGGGGTTCAATCCTTTTCTTGCCAGGGAATATGCCCGTACACCATCAACCCTTACAGCTGAATAGTCCGGCACCTTCTGACTGATGGCTCC
>DAOWFD010000172.1 GCA_030638185.1 Candidatus Aegiribacteria sp. | reverse complement strand
GGTATTTCCATGGAGTACCCACGCAGAGATGGATATCGGATACCTGAAGCTCTTGAGCTTTGGTCAAAACATTTTTGAATGTAGTAATGATATCATTCATAATCCCGACTCCTTGAATTTCTAGTAGTGTTACAAACACTTAACTTGAATGATAAGGTAATTCATTTCCAATTGAAAGGAAGCCCTCATCCTGGACGCAAACCCCGGGCTTCACGACTCTCCTGAAGAAGGTCCGGGATGTGGACGCACTGAAGTGCTCGAAATGCGATGACCGCATGAAGATCATTTCCTTCATCGAACAGCCTTCGGTAATCAGGCGTATCCTGAAGTACCTGGAGCTGTGGAAGGACCCCAGACTTCCACCTGAACCACTGGAGATTGTCTGCCAGCCCGATGCGGATTACGTTCCCTGGAAGGATGATGTTCCCGAGATCGAAGCTGGATGAGTTTCACTGATCCGGTTTACGGGAACTCACGGGAACCACGGGTTTTCTGGATGTGCTGGTTTCCGAGCATCTGCTCGGGACCGCTAATGTATAATCAAGCTGGTTTCCGAGCATCTGCTCGGGACCGCTAATGTATAATCAAGCTGGTTTCAGCGGAGTGGTACGCTCTGTTGCGGGGTTTCCGATAAATATCCACTGACCATCACATTGACCAAGAAGTGTTTCAAGCAGTATCATTGATTTCAGGTGAATAAACTGAGAAAAAGGGTCAGGTGAATAATTATGGAAACCGATTCAGGGAGGATGGGAAATCCAGTTTTTATGTCTATCTTGAACTGCTTGAATTCAAAGACTCAAGGGAGTTCCGCAATCACGGTTTCGATGAGGAGGGACCCTACTTCGCCTGGAAAGCGATCTTGACAGCTGGATTATGGAGGCCTGCAATAATGATCTCAATGCAAGATATGTATAGTACAATGTCCATCAGCACGGATGGTAGCCGGATAGGTCTTCTTCTGTGGACGGTTATTCTGTCGGTTCCATTATTTCTCTTCTCCTGCGGTAATGGATCCATCGCTCCTGCAGAGGGTTACCAGGTGATACCAGCCGAGTCACCTCAGCCAGCTGGTGACCGTACGCTTGGCATCGGGATCACCGAAAGCGAGGATGGTTTCGGGAGTTCGTTCAATGTAGCATTGCAGGCCGGGATTCAGGTCATTGAGCTGAACATCCCCTGGGATTCAATTGAAGTATCCGAAGGAGTTTATCAGGATCCGATGGGTGGAGTATTTGAAGCTGTTGGTTTCTTTGGATGCTACGGCATCGACGTGATGCTCAGCCTTGCTGTGGTGAACACGGTTCACAGCACGGTACCCGATTATCTTTCCGGCAGCAATTGGGATTCCCCGGAGATGATAGAAGCCTTCAACAACCTTGTTGACTGGGTTCTTTCCGAGATTCCATCCAGCGTAACAGTAATCAGTCTAAGCATAGGCAACGAAACTGACCTTTTCCTTTCTGATGTTGCCTGGGAGGATTACATCCAGTTCGTTGCATCCACATCGGATTATATCAGGTCGTCCTATCCGAACATTTCCCTTGGAGTCAAGAACACTGTAATTAACGGTGTTCTTGGTGGAGACCTGTCTCATGTTCAGCAGGTAAACCAGTACACCGATGTTGTCATGCTGACGTATTATCCACAGACTTCCTCGTTCCAGGTGATGGATCCAGAAGTTGTACATTCACATCTTCAGCTGATCGAGGACTCGTTCCCGGGACGGGAGATCTGGCTCAACGAGGTGGGCTATCAGTCCGGTTCTGAGTACTGCGGCAGTTCGCTGTCGGAGCAGGCGCAGTTTTACCACGAGTTCTTCATGGCATGGGATGATTGCAGGCTGAATATCAAACTGGTACTCATCGACTGGCTTCACGATATTTCCGGTGAACAGCTTGATGAAATGGAGGAGTATTACGGTATTTCGGACCCGGGATTCTTGGAATATCTTGCAACTCTAGGACTTCGATATCATGATGGAACGGACAAATATGCCTGGCCTCAGCTGCTTGAGGAAACCCAGGCAAGGGGCTGGTAGAGCTTCTGCACCAGCTCAGAAAAGGGAAAGACGGTTTTGAATGAGAATACTGAAAGCAGTGATCGCTGCCGCATTGATCCTGCCGGCGTCGGCCGATGTTCAGACGGGCTCCGATCATCCGGAAGATGCGCAGCTTGTGAGCGACATGATCGAGAATTATCTGAGCAACACATCACTTGTGAGCATGAACGAGGAGGAAGGATCCCTTGTTCTGTTCGTATCCATGGGAGGTGATTGGACCGACAGCGAGGACAATTGGATGGAGCTAATTCTCATTTGCTCGTATGCCGTATCACTGGATCTTGAAAGGGAATGGGAATTGAAGGATATCGCTGTTTCCTTTAGCGACAGCTGGTGCAGGATCGCAGTCGAGGATCTCATTCCTCTGGACCATCAGGATATTTCACAGGAGGAACTTATCAGGGAGATCAAGAATCTGACCGAAGTCTACTCCCTGGATACCGGTGACTGATAAGTCTCAATTGAGATAGTGAATTTCTCTCAGGTAAGCCTTTAATTTTACTGCTTCGCGGTGGAACCTGTCAACAGGGTCACATTCTCCTTCGTGAAGAACCCTGTGAATCCGAGGTATCTGTGAATGTACTCATTCAGTATCAGAGTATACTCCGACGGCTCGGTGATTGTCTGTTTCAGGCCTTCTTCAGTAGAGCCGACAAGGTCGATCAGGAATTCAAGGTCATCTTTCCTCAACGCATTGAAAGTTAATCCAAAGGTGCCTTCTTTCAATACAGGGCAATGGGAATCATGGTTGTAGTAGCTGCCGGATATCGGTATGTTATTATTGTAAGCTTTGAACGTTAACAAGCACAGGGCGGTGAAGCATGAACATTTCTTTCTGAAACAGCAGTAGAAGGCAGTTTTTCAGAAAGGATTTTCATGTATCAAACATATCTTCGTATCAGCAACGTCTCATACACATACCCCGGTTCCACTCAACAGGCGGTTCCCACGGTCTCCCTGAATCTCGACTCAGGCTGGACTGCATTCACGGGAGCCAACGGCTGTGGTAAAACAACTTTACTGAAACTTGCGACGGGACTTCTGACACCGGATACAGGCTCAGTTGTTTCTTCAGGAACTGCTGTCTACTGTTCGCAGAGAACGGATAATCCTCCTCCATACCTGGATGAATTCCTCTTTGACTGGTCTTCAGAGTTTATCAGATTGAGAGATATACTTCAAATAGGAGATGACTGGGGTAACAGGTGGGTTACACTTTCCTACGGTGAGCGAAGACGCCTTCAGATTGCCGCGGCAATATGGACTCGATCTGCTGTTCTGGCCCTGGATGAGCCATTCAATCATCTTGATACGGACGGCAGATCCCTTCTGATCAGATCAATGAAGGAGTATCGGGGCTGTGGTCTGCTGGTAAGCCATGACAGACATGCCATGGATGAACTGTGCACCTCCTGTGTTCTGTTCTTTCCCGAAGAGATACAGCTTTACCGGACAGGCTACACCTCAGCCATGAAAGCCGATCGTGAAAGGCGGGATTACCTTGTTAAAAAAAGAAAAAGAGCTGGAAGCGAGTACCTCCGACTGAAACGGGACGCCAGGAAAAAGATGATACAGGCCAGGACGGTACAGGCCCACCTCTCCGGGAAGCGTATATCCTTCAAGGATATTTGCAAGTACAATTACGATGGTCCATCCCAGTATACCAGTAGAGTCCAGAATGCGGGGCGGAGAAGCAGGGAGGCGACAGCACGGGCGGAAAGAGCGCTGGAACACATGGAATCCATCACATACAGGAAAGTATACGGCGTTGGTGTTGAACTGTCGGGGGAGGGATCCACCAGAAATTATCTTCTTGATCTTCCACCGGGAATGATCCATCTGGGTGAAATTACCCTATCGCATCCGCAACTTGAAATACATTCTGAAGACAGGATAACGTTGACCGGCAGGAATGGAACGGGGAAAACCACATTGCTGAACCATCTCAGGCCTGAATTGAACTGTCCTGAGGAAAAACTTATCTGGATTCCGCAGGAGATCACAGCGTTCGAGTGCAGCGGTTATCTGGAAGAGGCAAAAAAGCTCTCCAGGGAATCTCTTGGGCATGTAATGACCATTGTGAGAAGGCTGGGAAGCGATCCGGAAAGGGTGCTCAGTTCCTCTGTGCCAAGCCCGGGGGAATCCAGAAAACTGTCGCTGGCGCTTGGCCTTTCCAAGACACCCTGGCTTGTGGTCATGGATGAACCCACAAATCACATGGATCTGCCATCAGTGGAATGCCTGGAGAAGGCACTTAACGATTACACCGGTGCACTGGTGCTGGTAAGTCACGACAGACAATTCTTAAGCAACACAACGAATACTCAATGGAATATAAGAGATGGAAAACTATCTGTTAGCAAAAAGGTCTGATTTTTATCAACAGCTTATTTTCCCTGTGTATCACAATACAGGCTGAGCTGAAAAGCTCAGTCCCCGTTCGTCATACATCTCTTTATTTCAGCCCATGTGCTGTGCTCCAGCGATGTACCACTGCCATCGGTTATGAAAAGGCTTTCGATATTCCATGTCATTTCGGCAAATGCACCATAACTGGAGCTGGCATTGGAATTGATATCAAGGTAGAATTCCTCCCCACCCGAGATCGGTACTTCAACTTGCACGGTCCGACTCCCGAAGACCGAATGATCGAAACCCCAGCTGTGGCTGTCGAACTCTATCAGATAGCAGGTCCCCGAAAGAGATTCCAGACTGAACCATATACTGCAGTTTGATTCGCCGGTGGTCCACCAGCCGGACCATGACCAGTCATCTGTAATACACACGATTATCATATCAAGCGAATCCGGTACAGTTAGAGTATCGGAGAACATCTGAGACGTTTGGGAAACTGAGTAGGGTCCCGATGTGGATGCTGATACATACGAATGAGCTCCAGTTGTATTGAAATTCCAGTACTCATCTGCTGTCCACCCGGACGGAAGTTCAGTCATATCCCAACTCCAGATCGTGTCAGCGACGCAGATACCTGTAATAACCAGAAACAATGCAGCAACTTTCATTTTTATCACATTCTTTCATCTACTATAGTACAGGCTTCTTATAATCCTATTAGGGGAGTTCCATTATCCAGATCTTATGTAGGAACTCCGGGTTCGTAGAATAAGCCAGCATTCCGTGTTCGTCGATCATGAAATCCCAGTAGTGGG
>DAOWFD010000250.1 GCA_030638185.1 Candidatus Aegiribacteria sp. | reverse complement strand
CAGCTCTCATGGACGAAGCCAGAACTCAGGCAGTAGCCGATGCCAGCAGAATTGCGGAACAGCTTGCCGGGGAACTCGGCATGGAGATCGGTGATGCTACTTACATCAATGAGTGGATCGACTACTATCCGGTTGGTGGCTCCACCACTTTATGCGCTGATTTCACCTCAGGGATATCTGCACCAAGTATATCTCCGGGTGCTCAATCGGCTACGCTTAAAGTACAGATCACATTCCAAATTGACTAGGATTTTGGGCGGGGGAGACCCCGCCTCCGGAATCGGTGATAGATTGAGGTGGATTCCCAGAGGGATCCGGTAATTCGATTTTCATTACACTATCCACAGATCACATTTTCATGTCAAACAGAAGCCTGAAGTTGTAAACAGGTATTTCAGTACTTGACACAGAGGATAGTATACATATGTTTACTTCTGTTAACGATTACTTTCACTCAGAAAAGGGGAGAGAAAAATGCACGATGACTGCATGAAGAACGGTGCCTTCGGGTGGTTCGAACTCATGACAACCGATGTAGAAGCTGCAAAAACATACTACAGGGGTCTTTTCGGCTGGGAATACGAAACTGTTCCCATTCCCGGATCCGAGTACACCATGATAAAAGTAGACGGCGATGCTGTTGCCGGTATCATGGAAATGCCGGCTGAGTGCCAGGGAATGCCCCCATCCTGGGGCATCTACATTACAGTTGACGATGTGGATGCAGTGGCGAAAAAAGTCGTTGATCTGGGCGGTAAGATACTCAAGCCAGCCTTTGATATTCCCGGAGTAGGAAGATTCTGTGTTCTGCAGGATCCCCAGGGTGCTGTGCTTTGTGCCATGACCTACGTCAAGAAGTAACTCAGCCCGGTTTCATCACAGGCACTCGTTGCGAAGCGCTGTAGATTGCTGTAGATACAAGGCTTGCGAAAGCAGACTCCAGCGGTGAACTTCTTCAAAGCTCTGATTCTACTGCCTATCCCGATGAAGTTGTGGAGTTTACTCCCGAAGGTCCTGAAGTATCCAGCGCAGTTAGGTGCTTCCCGTGAAGCGGCATGGCTGTAATCTCTATTCGAGAAGCTCGAACAGCTCGGTCCCGGATGCCCTCTTATCGAATGTCAGGATGACATCGCAGCCTGTCCGACAGAAGATCCCTGTGATGTAGACGGTGAAATCAGGAAATCTTCTCTCGGAACGATTCATGCAACTACCTAAGTTCGCTGCAGTCAGAATGAGCTTTTGATCTCACCCCATGTGGATTGCTCGAGATTGGTGATATCCAGCTGCAATTCGATCAGATAACAATTATTTGAACTATTTTTAAAACTCCAGAAGAAGGTATCCCGCGTATTACTGTAGGTTAATCCGTAAGATTTATTGAATGTGCTAGCATACGGATAGGCAGCGGTGCCAAGGTAGTTGAGATTGTTATTAAGATCGAAGAGATAGGCACAATTCGAATTGTACGTATTTATGACAAGGAAGTGATTTCCACCGTTTTCATAGACCGCGAGGCCACTCATATGGTCGCTTATAACATCCGAGACATCATAGCTGGTTCCTGTAGGGCTTAAATGATAGAACGAGTAGACGCTGCCAGCAGAATAGGTTTCCCATACAAGAGAAGCAGCGTTATCCACATCCATTCCCCTGCCATTCGTTCCCGTCGGGTTCGCATAGGGAGTCCAGTTGGCTCCGAGATCGGATGAATGGAAGATATTACTATTGCCCCAATCGCTTACGTTAATGCTGCCATAGGGGTAACAGCCGTAAGCGTTTGAATTGGCCGGGTCCAGACGTATAGCATCTACCTTTGTTCCGTCATCAAGATTCACAAAATAAAGTGAATCCCTTGGCGACATTACCCTTTCTGTTGACCTGTAGATGCAGATATCAAGTCCTCTAAGCGAATTACCTGCTCCAAGCCAGCTGCCAAGGAACGACCAGTTGACTTCAACGAATGAGAAGGCATCGGTACCCGGTGTTATCGGTATAGTACTTCTTTCGAATGTATACTCACCTTCAGTATTATCGTCTTCAGTACATATTATACTTGATATATCTGAATAAACAGGGTCTATATCCCCCGAAACAAATCCGTCCGGAGCGGTTGCGTTGTTGTTGCCCGCGAGAACCATCCCGATCATCAGTAGAAGTCCCAGTACAAGAGTCATTTTCATTATTTTCTCCTTTCTCTTATCACAAGGAAACTAATATCCCTATTCATTACATATAGTATCACTACTATAGTCTGTATATGTCAAACTTATGAATCCGCACTGAATGCACACTGAAGGCATCAGGCTGTACCGATATAATTGAAAGATCGAATTCCTGTCAGAGAAACCGGATAGATAGGGAATACCTGGTTCTGTAAATCCCCCTGACTATTTCCCATGACAGGCGGGAATGAGCGGTATTGCCATCATCTGAGCCCAACTGCAGAGAGATGAAGTCTTTGTCATGTTCCTTCATTTTTCCCTTACGGAATAAGTAGATGGTATTATCGGAACATGGTTGTATGAAGAGATACTACAATGGTGAGGAGGGGGCATAGACGCGGTTGATGACTGGGTGAACCCTGGGTATCTCCGAGAAGTAGCTGCACTTCCTGCTCGCTACAATACGGAAACACCCAGTCTTTCCGATGGGTTACTAACGCAGACTATTTCTTCGTCAGCGGACCATTATCATTCTATTGGTCGAAACAGAACCACCGGTGTTAAGACGGCATAAGTAAACGCCGGGAACAACCGCAGACCCGTTCCTGTCGAATCCATTCCATTGCACGGTATGATCCCCCGGAGAGAAACACTTGTTGTCAACAATTGTCTTCACCAATTGACCTGTGATGTTGTAGACCGAAATGGATACCGGATCAGTTCCTGTGACACTGAAACTGATTGTTGTCATGTCCGTGAAAGGATTCGGATTGCTGGTGACGCTGGTCACAGAACCAGGTGTTGCTTCTTCGATTCCGAGATTGTCCCACCAGTCGAAGTAGAGGTTGTAGGTCATGGTATGGCTGGTGTAAAGTACGGCAGGGTAAAGCAGGTCAACCCATCCTGCGGTGGGAGGCCAGTAGCCAGATGCCTGATAGTCATTAACGCGAATCGGTGGTGTGAAGTCCGTGGGGTCGCTGGCCGTTGCCCCGGAGAACATCGTTGAATCACCGGGGTCCATGTTGAAGGCAAGACTCAGGTCTCCAGGGTTAGTCTTTCGGACCCGAATACTGGCCATATTCTCGTCCCCCGGCCCCCCGCCTATTGTTCCTCCGCCGGTCCAGTTGGATCCTCCATTTGTGCTGTAGTAATAGGAAACCTCGTCACCAGGGGTTACATGATATGTCAGGAAAATCCAACCGGTTCCCGTGGGTTCATGGCTGTAAGCAATAGCGGTCTGACTGAAAGGAACACCCAGATTATTGCTGACCTGTGCAGAGGCGGACCACGATAAGCCATAATTGGAGCTTCGCCTTATCCTGATCTCGTTAAAGGTTGTCAATCTGTCATCAATGAAGGCAACTCCAACATTGCCGCCTGAAGCGGCTGCGATTGAAGGGTATGGATGGATTCCCGGATCTATGAACAGGAGATAGTTATCCTGCCAGCCGCCACCGTTCAGTGCATTTCTGGCTACCCAGATATCGTATCCGGAACCCTCGGGTATATAGGTCACATAAGCCCATCCACCGGTACCCACCTCTGCACCCACATCGTAATAAATAACGGGATCGATTGTCACTGTTTCCCAGACACTGGAGCTTTGGTCAGGGGGCATTCTTCTCATTCTCAGCGTATTGTCCACAAGGAAGAACATGCAGACCCAGGTCTGGTTCGATGCATCCTTGACAACGCGGATCTGAGGATCGGTCATCTCTCCAGTGGAGTTATGGCTGGCTTGCCAGAAAGTCCAGGAAGCTCCGTCGTTCTGGGAACGATAGACCACGCAGCTATCGTAAGTTGCATGATTTGTGTCAAAGATAGCATAGAGGTCGCCGGTGTCTTCATCCATATCGAAGTCCTGACCGCTGCCAACCCTTCCTGAGTAGACCAGGATGTCGTTTGACCAGTCCGTTTCAGGCCATTGTGAATATCCCTCGTTTATTACAGGCAACGAACTGAGTACAGGTGAACTGAAGGAAAGCCCGAGAGTAGCATCGTCGCTCAGGCTGAAAACCGGTGGTGGAGCTTGACTGTACTCGATGCCGTCCGGAAGGTCACTGGATGTTTCTTCAACAGAGGTCGAAGCCGCGGCAACTGAAACCAGAAAGACTATTGCAGGAAAAACTCTTATCATTGCTTTCTCCTTATTCCTGTGGAACTGCTGAGTGTCGATACAAGGAAAGAATCTAAACATGCATTTCCCTTAAACACAGTCCCCCTGTTCCATGAATCACTTAAATGCTCGAAGTGTGGTGAAATAATCAGGAGGAACGAATAGGAACTGGAAACGCAAATCCTTATAATTCAGATGGAAATGATCTTCGAACCGAGCAGTCAGGGCTCAGGAAAGTCGAGGGAACAATGAAATTAGTCATGTTTGCGTTTGCGATTCTTGTACTCTTTTCGTGTTGTGGATACATCCGGGAATTCAGTCCGGTCCGATTCGATTTAAATGTTCAGATGTAAGGCCCGGCACCTTATTACCATTCATCTACGCCCAGTGAGGCGGCCCTGATGCTATCCGACTCTGCCTGCTCAAGGTTTCCCATCTGACGGTATATCTGGCTTCTCATCATATATGCTTCACCATCATCGGGATTTCGCTCAATGGTAGCGGACATATCTCCGAGGGCTCTGTAGTTTTGCTCGTTTAAATAATACGCGGTGCCTCTTGCGAAGTAGGGGCTGGGAGAGCCGGGATTATATTCGATCGCCAGGCTGAAATCCGATATTGCCTTATCAAAATGCCACAGGAAAAGCTGTGCGAATCCTCTATGGTAATAAAT
>DAOWFD010000063.1 GCA_030638185.1 Candidatus Aegiribacteria sp. | reverse complement strand
TGATGTTGCTGTATTCCTGTCTGTGAGTTCAGTTTAGTATAAAGGTGAGGTGGAGTCAAGGGAAGAACCATTGTGTTATAAACAGTCAACAGGAAGCTGCAACTCAACGAGGAAAGATATTCCTTTGAAACTTCCTTTTCTTATTTTCTATTTTACTTAAGCTTTAATTCATTTCCATTTCAAGGCGCGCTATCTGGTAGGAGACGAATTGCGTAGTATCCTGAGATATCTCAAGCGCAGCTTCAAGGTTCGCTCTTGAGGCTTCGTAATCATTGAGCGTGTAAAGGATTCTGGAAAGCCCTGAATATGATTCCCATGCAAGCTGGGAATGCTCTGGCGTATTCTCGAGAATATTCTGGTATAGGTTTTGCGCTATTGCCATATCGTTTGCGCTGCCCCTGTTCTCAAGTGCTATTGCCAGGTGCAGGCTGGCCGAATTCATAAGGTACTTCCCGGGATCGGCAGCCATGAACCCCTGCAGATCAGTAATGACTTCGCTGTTCATCCCGAACATTATACCTACCTTTGCAGCCAGTATAACCGACCGTCTGCCTGATTCTTTTCCCGGGTAGGTCCGGTAGTTGTTCCTTGCAATCTGCTGCGCGCTCTGAAGCTGTCCGATGGCCGTTTCTATATCGCCGTATCGGAGATTCTCCATCCCCATATTGTACAGCTGACCGGCCAGGTAATATTGAGCCAGGCATTCGTTGTCCTGTCTATCAGCATTGCTGGAAAGTGACTGGATAACGAGAATGGCTACAATCAAAGCAACACCGCCTATAATGAATTGCCTGATATGTTCCTGCAGAAAAACCAATGCGTTCATCAGGGCTTCGTTGACAGGATCCTTCTTCAGTTCGCTCTTCGTAAACTTTTTTCTGGTTCTGTGCGCCATATTCTCTCCCGATTAAATGAGTAGTCTGCCTTCAAGTCCCTCGAATATATTAAGAATCTGCTGCTTCATGTAATCCAGGTCCTGCGAATTATGCACTATATAGTCGGCTCTGGATACCTTGGCATTGACAGGAAGCTGCCGCTTCCATCTTTTCAGTGCGTATTCAGCGGAAATATCATCCCTTTTTACAAGTCGTTCTGCACTTCGGTCAGGAGTGTCTTCTATAACGATCATACAATCGAGATGCCTGTCTATCCCAAGTTCGTAGATAAGAGCCCCTTCAAGAACCCATATACCCCTGATGCTTTTCAGAAACACAGCGGAAGTCGAAGCCCACCGGGTCATGCGGGGATGCAGTACAGAATTCAATATTGCCATCTTCTCAGGATCATCGAATACGATGGTTCTAAGTTCCGATCGTATCTCATTTTCACTCATTGTCAGCAGACCGCTTTTTGAAAAGCCATCCGCCAGATCCCTGAGGACGTATGGCTTACTGAGAAGCCTGTGACCTACCCGGTCCAGTGAGCATACACCAGCGCACTGCTCCGTAATAAAACCTGCGGCAGTACTCTGCCCGCAGCCGCTGTTTCCAGTAATCCCCACCAGGTATCCCTTATTATAATTCATCATTTTATCTGATATTCCAGCAGATATTCCTCTCAGTCAGTGTCATTTCCACCATCTCCCCCTCCCTGCTGCCCTGGGGGCTGATAACGGGAATATAGTTATCGGTCATACCAATCAGCCTGCCGGAATCCCCATCTGTCCTTGACTCCACAAGAACAAGGACATCGGTTCCTATCTGTGACCTTCTGAATCGTTTTCTCTTTTCCAGGGACAGTGAACGGAGATATTCCGCTCTGTCCGTTACCGTTTCAGTATGGATCATCTCGGAGCGCATCGATGCCGCTGGAGTACCGGGCCTTGCGGAGAACGGAAATACGTGAAGGTACGCAACCGCTGGATGCGAGATAAGATCAACGGTCTTCCCGAAGTCTTTTTCAGTTTCACCGGGAAATCCTACTATCACATCCGCTCCGATACCGATACCGGGAAACAGCTCCATACCCCTGTCGAACAGCTCAATGATGTCATCGCTTGAGTACATCCGCCCCATTTCCTCAAGGATTCTGTCGGATCCGCTCTGAACGGGAATATGCAGATGCCTGCAAACACCGGGATAAGCTATTCCTTCGAGCATATCAGTGGAAAGACCGATCGGTTCCATGGAACTCAGGCGTATCCTGAATCCACCTTTCTCAAGCAGGTCACGTACAAGATGAACAAGACCGTAATCATCACCATAAAGGTCTTTACCGTACCTCACAAGGTCCACACCTGTAAGCAGAATT
>DAOWFD010000292.1 GCA_030638185.1 Candidatus Aegiribacteria sp. | reverse complement strand
TGTAAAGAATGTTCTGAGGACATCGGAGCCGATCTTCGGGGTTTCTTCATGCTTTCCATATTGGTAGTTCATTACAGGGAGGAGATCGTAGGCATCCATTATCTCAACAAGGTGGGCGGTTCCCACTCCGCGCATGTCGCACTGTTCCTCGTCGAACCTGATCATCTCCTCGGTTATTCTCATGCCTGCGCGGCGAACCATATCGGCGTCGTAGGGCCGGTTAGGGTCGTCAACCATGGTTATTGCCCCGGTGGGACATATTTCAGCGCAAGCCCCGCATCCAATACAATGAGGCTGGTCGGAATCGTAGGGCATTCGAACCGCCCTCACCGCGCCCCTGTTCGTGAAGTTAATAATGTTTTCCCAGATGCCCTGTTCGCAGATTCTCATGCAGAGACCGCATAGAATGCAGGCATTGGGATTCAGATCAACGGCAGGATGCTGATAGCGGGGTTCTTCAATCCCGGCATGTTTTGCAAGGTCTTTGATGAGCTGTACATTGGGCCACCTGGAAAGCATCATTTCGAGAATACCTTTCCGATTCCTGAGAACGCGTTCGGATAGGGTATCGATCTTAAGCGATTTCCGGATCGGGTAGTTACAGGAGGTTACGAGTTTTGTCTTTCTGCCATCATGTACATCCACAACGCAAAGCCTGCATGCGGCGTAAGGTTCGACGAGTTCGCTGTTGCAGAGGGCAGGAATGTATATGTCAAGTTTTTGTGCTGCTTCCAGGATAGTTGTATTCTTTTCAACAGAGATGGACTTTCCATCTATTTCGACGGTGATCATCGTAGTATCAGTCATTATAGCACCTCCACCGCGTTGAAGTTGCATACTTCCCTGCACATACCACAGCGGATACATTTCTCCTGATCGATCACATGCGGTTCTTTTAGTATGCCTTCAATTGCGTCAGCTGGACAATTCTTTGCACAAAGGGTACAGCCGGTACAGTTGTCGGCTATTATGTTGTATTCAATTAATGCCTTACACTTGCCAGCTTTGCATTTTCTATCTCTGATATGTGTCTCGTACTCATCCCTGAAATACCGTATCGTACTGAGAACAGGATTTGCCGCGGTCTGACCAAGAGCGCAGAGGCTGCTTTCATTCATGATTCTCCCGTACTCCTCCAGGAGTTCGATGTCACCATCTTTTCCATCGCCTTCAATAATCCTATCCAGTATTAAGCGAATTGCTACGAGTCCTTCGCGGCAGGGTGTACATTTACCACAGGATTCATCCTGCAGGAAATCGATGAAATACCTGGCAATCTGAACCATGCAGGTTTCATCGTCCATTACGATCATACCGCCGGAACCCATCATGGAGCCTGCTTCAGTCAATGTGTCAAAATCAACTGCAAGATCAAGCTTCTCAGCAGGAAGAACCCCGCCGGAGGGACCTCCTGTTTGAACAGCTTTGAATTCCTTTTCATCGGGGATTCCGCCGCCGATATCGAAGATAATCTCTCTGAGCGTAATACCCATGGGAATTTCGACTAAACCAGCATTTCTTATATCCCCGACCAGCGAGAAGACTTTCGTACCGGATGAACCGTTCCACGGATTCTCGGAAACATCTCCGGTCCCTATGGATGCGAACCATTCAGCTCCACGTGTAATGATTCTTGGAACATTAGCCAGAGTCTCGACGTTGTTGAGGACTGTTGGACGTCCCTTATAACCGGATTCAACAGTATGGATGTACTTCGCCCGGGGTTCGCCCGGCATACCGCTCATTGAGGTCATGAGGGCAGATGAGTCACCACAGACAAATGCTCCTGCTCCGCGGTGAATGACGATATCAAAAGAGAAATCGGTTCCGAGTATGGCCTTTCCAAGCAAGTTCCTCTCTAGAGCCTGCTGGATTGCCTTCTCAAGGATTTCCATGGCGAGGGGGTACTCTTTTCTTATGTAAATATAACCCTCATCGGCTCCGATCGCGTACGCTCCGATAGCCATACCCTCTATGATCGAATGAGGATCGGACTCCAGAATTGACCTGTCCATATATGCGCCAGGATCCCCTTCATCCGCATTGCAGACAATTACAGGAATGCCTCCGGTCCGTTCAGATGCACTGACGCAGGAAGACCATTTCACTCCGGCAGGGAAACCGCCCCCACCTCTTCCTCGAAGTCCCGACTTTGTTATTTCTGTAATGACTTCTGCAGGATCCATATCATCCAGTATACTGGCCAGGCCTTCGTAGGCACCACTTGCAAGAGCATCATCAAGGCTTTCCGGATCGATGAGCCCTCGATTGGTAAACACTACCGTTTGCTGCTTGAAGTAAAAGGGATCATCGTGAGTTATGGCCTGTAAATGACATTCTTCAGCCGTTCTTAATCCTCTTATACAGTCAAACAGGTCATTAACCTTGTCTTCGGTAACATTGAGGTACATCACCGGTTGCTCACCATTCCTGCTGACGGATACCATGGGCTCATAGCTGCAAAGACCCGCGCAACCGCTGGATTTCAGTTCAATGGATTGAACGCTTCCGGATGTATGATAGGTTTTCACAGCCTCCAGAGTTTTACCGGCTCCAGCGGCAATTCCACAAGTACCAAGATGGACCGTGAGGGATACCGCTGTATCACTTGCATAGCCTGCGGATGATTCAAGAAGAGTTTTCAATCGATCTATTGCATTGGTATTCATGATAACCCCCTCAGCTCTTGCAGTAACTGGAGATAAGGTTGCTTACCTGTGAAGGTCTGACTTCTGCGATAACCTCATTGCCAATCGTTATCACCGGTGCGATACCGCAGCAGCCAAGACATCTGACCTCCAGTAGACTGAATTTACCGTCAGGTGTGGTTTCTCCACTCCTTATTCCCAGCTCTCTCTCCAGAGCAGCCAGGATCTCTGGAGCTCCCTTGACGTAGCACGCAGTTCCCATGCAGACCTGAATCTCTTTAATTCCTCTTGGTTCAAGGCTGAACGCATTGTAGAACGTAGCGATGTGAAACAGTTTACCCCTTGGCTTATCGGTTCTGTCGGCAATTCTTTCAAGGGCTTCTTTCGGGATATATCTGAATTCGTCCTGAACATCCTGCATCATTTCGATGACGAAGTCGGGATCGGTGTTCCATTTCTCAATTATAGCATCCACTTGTTTCAAATCAATCATTGGATACCTCCCCTGAATCCTGCTGGGAAATCGTCCAGGCGGGTCTTGTGTGTGGAGCCTTCACTACAAGAGCTTTCAGCCCCTTGTTACGGAAGACTGTGCCCGTTCCACCCCTTCCGGCCTGTTTCAGCCTCATGGTTCTTCTTCTCCAGTCCCACCAGGAGAAATTCAGGCATCCGATCCATGCATGATCCGCTCCGATACCGGCTGAAACCGTCGAAATATGCCGTTTGTCGTCATCATTATCGGAGTACATTTCAGCCAGCTCCTCCGCAGCCAGGTGGGAGTTCACCGAAAGAAGCGAGGATTCGATCACCTGGATTCTCCCGTTCATCCCATCAATGAAGATTATCAACTCATTCTCAGATTTTCCGGTGATAACAAGGCAGTCAAAACCTGAAAACTTCAATAAAGGGCCGAAGTGTCCTCCAACATTAGAATCCACTACGGATCCCGTTGTGGGGGATATGGTTGTGACAATTGATTTACCCGCACCTGCGAAAGAAGTGGTTCCTCCGAGGGGTCCTGCAGCTATGCATATCGGGTTCCCAGGACTGTCCCATTTCGTTTCGGAGGTTACTTCCTGCCACATCATCCAGAGATCGAAACCTTTTCCTCCGGTGAAAACTTCTTTCATTTTCTCCGTTACCGGTATGATCATGAAGGAAGGTTCTGATATATCAATTCTGAGTATTTCCCCCGTATACCCTCTTATGGAAGGTTTGGGGCTGTACTCGAGAGTACCGAGAACCTTCTGTTTCTCAAGAATCTCATCGGCGTTGTATGTGTTTGCCATAGAAAACTCCCTGCGATTGCGCCAGTAATTGGAAAAGAATTTGTTCACAGTGATAAATACCACGGAAATATACCAATGAAAGCTACAAACTACAGGGGCTGGAAACAACCCTCCGGAAAGGACTCTGGCACATTCGGAAATGATTGTTTAGAATTAAATATGATTGATGAAGAAACCAGTGCATTTCGAGACAATCCGCCCGGTCTGACGGATCTTCTTAACAGCTCTTCAGTGGGTATCACCGGAATCGGCGGAATAGGATCGAATGTAGCTGCATCGCTGATCCGTGCAGGGATCGGTAAGCTTGTATTTGCCGATTTCGATTCTGTTGAGTTGCACAACCTCAACAGGCAATTCTTCTTCAGAGATCAGATAGGATATCCCAAGGTTGAAGCACTGAGATATAATTTGGAACTAATCAACCCAGACGCTGAAATTGAGATTCACAACAGACTGATTGATTCTGAAAACGCCTGTTCGATCTTCGCTGGCTGTGATGTGCTTGTTGAAGCGGTTGACAGTGAGGAAACCAAGATCATGCTCCTTGAATCCTGGCTTGAAGGATTGCCCCGCAAACCGGTGTTCTCCTGCTCGGGTATTGCAGGTTTCGGAAGGACTGATTCAATAAGAGTTGACAGGCGGCAAAACCTGACGATTGTCGGAGATCAGGAAAGTGACCTTTCCCTGGGCACGCTTTCATCAAGGATCGCCATTGTGGCCGCCATGATGGCCAACGAGATCATCGAATACCTCGTCCAGAGGAACAGCTAACCGCATAGCTTGGTTGTGTCATACTGACATAACGAATATAATACCTCTTCTAAGCTCAATAGTCTAAATGCACTTGCATCAAAAAGAAGAGGAATGATAATGACAAAATACATCTTCACCGGATTACTATTGATTGCTGTTCTCTCTGCGGCTTGTGGCGGACAGTCAGAGCCATCAGCAGAACCTGCTATGGAGCAAACCACTGAGATAGCAGAAGATGCCGGTAATGAATCAGTTCCTCCGCGCGCAAGCGTCAGCAGGTTGAGGGTAGCTACAACCACCAGCCTGTACGATACCGGTCTGTGGAGCTACCTTGAGCCGATGTTTGAAGAGGAATACGGCGTAGAACTCGATGTACTCTACGCGGGAACGGGTAAAGCTCTTGAATGGGGACGAAGAGGGGATGTTGATGTTATAACTGTCCATTCCAGATCCAGGGAAGAGCAGTTCGTGGAGGAAGGATACGGTCTGGAGCGTGTCACGTTCGCTTACAACTATTTCCTTATTGTGGGATCACCTGATGATCCTGCGGGACTTGAAGGAATGACACCGGAAGATGCTTTCACAACACTGATGCAAAACGGGGAGGCAATCTTCGTTTCCAGGGGTGACGATTCCGGCACACATGGTAAAGAAAAAGCTATCTGGGCCATCGCGGGGTACGATTACGAGGATGTACGAACATCGGGTGACTGGTACGTAGAGGGTGGAAGTGGAATGGGGCCTACACTGGTCATGGCGGACGAAATGCGTGCATATACGCTGTCGGATATGGGAACTTACATTACTTACCGGAGTGATCTTGATCTGGAACCGGTGGTTGATCAAGGTGACATACTTTTGAACGTTTATTCAGTACTCGAAGTCACTTCTTCGAGGAATCCCGAGATGGCAGCAAATCTCAGGGAATTCCTTACTTCGGAAACCGTACAGGATCTTATCGGAAACTACGGTGTTGTTGAGTACGGCATACAGTTGTTCACTCCCTGTGCCGGAGAGGGTATTCAGGGGATTTAAATGCCCCAGCTGCTCGAAGCCTTCCGCATTGCGCTGGATATGATTGTCTCTGGAGATCCCGTTGTGTTCTCAATCGCATTTCGGACCCTGATGATATCAGTTACTGCCACGGTGATTGCGGCATTGATCTTTATTCCTGTAGGTTGTCTGATACACTTCAATCGATTCAGAGGGAAAAGATTTCTTGTCAGCATTATTCAGACACTTTTCAGCGTACCCACTGTATTAGTGGGCATGCTGGTTTTTCTGCTCATCTCCAGAGCCGGTCCTCTCGGAAGCCTTGGAATGTTGTTTTCACCAGGTGCAATTGTACTTGGGGAAGTTCTTTTAATAGCTCCCATTCTTACCGGACTGACCATTTCCGCTCTCTCCGGTATGGGAAGAGATGTCGCAGATACCGCCTTATCTCTCGGTGCGGGACAGTTGCAGATGGTCCTCAAGGTTCTATCCGAGTCAAGATATATGGTATTGACAGCAGTTCTCATGGGATTCGGCAGAGCAGTATCTGAGATAGGCGTGGCAATCATAATCGGTGGCAATATTTCCGGTTATACACGAACTCTCACGACGGCAATTGCGCTTGGCGTTGGAAAGGGAGAGACATCCGCTTCAATTGCCCTGGGTATCATCCTTCTGGCTCTTGCCATGATCGTGAGCGTTACCGTTAATACCCTTCAGCATAGTGAGAAGTGATGATACTTGAACTTGAGAACATCTCTCAGAGGAAGAACGGACAGCGGATTCTCAGTGATGTTAATCTGTCCTTTTCAAAGGGTGCATTCTTTGTACTCATGGGTCCAACCGGCTGCGGGAAAACTACTCTCCTGAGGGTAGCGGGTCTTCTTGATAAACCCTCTTTCGGACGCATGAAGTACCAAAGCGAACCAATTCCACATCGCGGAAAAGAGAGATTACATGTGCGCCGGAGAATGGCCACTGTCTTCCAGAGACCGGTTCTGTTTCGAGGAAGCGTATTCTCAAATGTCGAGTGGGGATTGAGGATAAGAGGAATCTCTGAGGATGAGATCAGCAGGAAGGTTTCTCAAGTGCTTGTAATGGTGGATCTGGAAGGGTACGGGGATCGTGATTCCAGCACTCTTTCCGGTGGTGAGCTGCAGCGGGTCGCGCTCGCGAGAGCACTTGTGATCGAACCGTCCATCCTGATACTGGATGAACCGACTACTTCCCTCGATCCGAATCTGAGATTTAACCTGCTCCGAAGACTGAAAGATCTTCATTCTGAGACTGGCATCACCTTCATAATGGCTACTCATGATTTTACAGATGCCCTCTCTCTCGGTACGACTGGTGCTGTCATGCGGAACGGCAGGATAGAGCAGACAGGAACGATAGATGAAATCTTTTACAGCCCTTCAACTCCGTTTATGGCATCGTTTGTTGGAATGAAGAATGTTTTCCCGGCAGAATTCAGCGAAGATGGAGCTATCGTTGAAGATCTTCTTATCAGGCATACATCGAATAAGAGAGGACATGGTTTTCTGGCGATACCACCGGGGGCAATAGTTGTTTCCAGGGAAACTACAGTAACAAGCGAACGAAATCATTTTGCCGGAACGATCATATGTATTGAACGCGAAGGCTCGATTTTCAGCATCTCTGTGAACTGCGGCAATCTGTTGATGATTTCGTCGGTTACCAGAAGTGCTCTATCCGAACTTGACCTGACAGAAGGTCAGGATATACATATTTCTTTCAAAGCAAGTGCCGTTCATGTTTTCTGAGAAGGAGATTCAATGAAGTGTCTCAAAGTTACCGGGACAGACAATCTGATAGACGAATTCATATCAATTTTCAGTAAATCTTTGCAAAACAAGATTGTATGCGTTATCTCAGAGGGTAAAGCGTGGGGATGCGAAGTATCATTCCATGGAGTGTCCTCCGCATTGGAGATAATGCAGTCCATGCCTCCGGACATTTTCCTCCTGCGCTCTGGCATAGAGGTCATAGCTCCCATAGTACACTGCGGCAGCGAAACACTCAATGATGATCCGCTGCTCCTTGCCCGGTACAATGGAAATGACACATCAATCGATTCCGAAGATATCTTAGCGAAAACGTTTAATCTGCTGCCACAGAAAACTGCTGAGGAATGCGGAAGGTGCGGTCTGGACTGCAGGAGGCTGGCTGGAGCCATTCTTCGGGGGAAGAAGAGGGAGGAGGATTGTTTCTTCGCGTCCGGTGGTATCGAAGTGAAGCTAGGCGGGAGATCAGTTGAACTGGGCCGTTTCCCGGCTGATATCATAGAGGGGGCTGTCCGGGGCCTTGTATCTTCGCTTAAAGGATACAACGAAAAGGAAGATATTTCGGTAACGATAAAATCGTGATTACAAGAAGAACAGGTGGTTGCCACCTGCTCTATCTTTAAATTACTGAAGGTTAATGACACCCGCCGCGGTGGGGAACCTCTTCATCAACTATTATTAAAAAAAGGAAATATGACCTAAATATTTATTCATTTTTCTATTTCAGCACTACGAACCTTCCGGTTTCCACTTCGTTTCCTGCCTGGAATCTCAGGAAATACACTCCGCCTGGAATATGGTTCCTCCCGATTGTACAGGAGTGACTCCCCGCCTGGAGTTCCGAGTCAATAACATCTTCAATGAGTCTCCCGGAAATATCGTAGATCGATAGATTGACATGACATGGGGCCTGAAGGGTATACTCTACTGAAGATTGTTCTCTGAACGGGTTGGGAAAGACTGTGATACTTGTTGATACAATGTGGTTCCCGGTTTCAATCCCGAGCCCTTCTCCCCAGATGGTTTCCCTGTAATAAGCATCCAGCAGAAGATCAGCGTTCATTCTGAGCCCATCGAGACCTCGCCCTATAACCCATCCTCCAACAACATGAAGCGAATCACCATCATCCAGTTCGACCGGACCGAAGGAGATTAGAAACTTGTATTCGAACGCGGGGTAGCACAGAGCAAGCGGGGAATCATATACAAATGGGAATGGACCGGGGTTCTGGGGTACTATCGTTTCCGGAGCGTTCGGATTGCCGACCCAGTCGAGCATATAGGTTGGTCCGCTGTACTGTCCGTTTGCATCGGGATTGTGCCCCCAGATGTAGTTGTATTTCTCGGTATCAGAACCAGGGATATCCTCCCAGTTCCAGTATGTGTGACTTATCGGAATAGGATAGCCGTTTACATCGATTGGTCTTTCGATAGATTTGTCAGCTTTAACTATCCAGAAATCGAGTAACCTCCAGCCGATAAAGCCGTTGCAGGGAGGACTCAGGAGTGGTTCTCCAGAGTCATCTTCTACACTTCCTGGACTATCGCTGTCCCACATGTAACTGAGATTCCTTGGAACTACCAGGTATGTAGTGTCACTCACGGTATGGCTGTAATGCCAGTAGGGCATACCCTCCGAGAACAGGATCACACCTGATTCGGGGTCCTGCCTGTACAGTGTGTCAGAGCCAACAATCTTCGCCAGGATTGTGAAATGATCGCTAACACCATTCTGGTCAACATCGTTGTCGGGAATCCCGTCTGTTCCTACATAGTTGTAGTAGTACCATATATTATCCGGATCACCTGATGGAAGCGGATTGTCAGGATTCTGCTGGTAGGTGTAATAGTCCTGAGTGCTCGCATTAGTTAATCCATCGAAGACATATTCGAATGTTGCGTCGGGATCGTTGCACCAGATCGCGTGTCCGTCGTAGAAGACGTGATCATCCAGATAGCAGTATGTCGGGTCGGCAGAGGCAACGTCACAGTCTCCCTTGATACTTGCTACGAATGCATCAAGCTGGGTTCCGGGGTTACCCTGATTACTGTGGTGCATGAAGATCATCTCTGTGGCCATGAAGCTGTCGTATCCCGGTGTATCCCATGTGTAGTTCTCCACCCAGATTTCTAGACCGTAGGGGTTGTCATTCTTTTCCGTATCCCAGTCGTCTACCCCGTACTGCGTCTGCTCGGGAGCCAGCGGTCCGGGGAACAGGTATTCCATGGGGTATCCTTCGCTGGGCTGAAGCTCCCAATCATTGTATTCGCTGCAACTCACCCATTTATCCGTGGAATCATCTGGAGTAATATTACCAAAGCAGCTGGTCCAGGCATCTCCGCACCAGAGATAGTTGCTGCCGGAACCGGCTGGCCATTCCATGGATGCGATATTTTCCCAGGGATCTCCCCAAAACCCCAGATTCATCACTGCTGAGCTGAGATTGCCGATGGAGTGTATTTTAAATACTGCATCGGGTCGTATATCTGTACACGGTGATGAGGTTTCAAGTAAAGGTTGTAGTACCTCAGCACTAACGGTTGAGAATGTAGCTGCAAGAACACAGGCGCTGATGTACAGTGATAACCCAAATTTCCTTTTCACTTATTCTATTCCCCTTCATTTTCCCTGGTATATTTACACAAAAGTAAAATACCACATAATTCAGCTCAACAGATAGTCAGACAAAAACTGGAAGAGCAAAGATAGTTAGAGAATAGCAATAGGGCAATGGATTTTCCGCACTTCGGACACTTCAGGGCATCAACATCCTAGACTTTCTTCAGAAGCACAGCCCACAGTTGTCACAATCTTCTTCGCAACCGTCTACAGTACCGCCACAGCAGCAATCGCCGTCTACGGTTTCACAGTTGCCGCAGTCAGGGGTAACGGTATCCTCATGAGCTTGCTTTCAACGCCCAGAACACTCAAAAGTTAAACGCGGATATGCTTGCAACTAAGTGAGACCTTACTGAATTGCAGAAAATCCAGTTTCCCAGTGGAATGAGGGCCGAAGCAATGTATGCTCCGGCCCCATCCTTATAGGGAGAAAAGGTTAGACCTTATCTTCCCCGCATTTGCATTTGTTTCCTACCATGTGCACCTCCTTTGTTGGGGGTTTCAGTTTTAGAGGGCTGAGCTAGGCCAGCACCTCCGTGCGTATGCCTTTCCCTTTCCTCATGTGCACCTCCTTTCGGTTGGAGTTGGTAGACCTAATAGACTAAAAAGTACGTTCACCTGTCAAGTAATGAGAAATTCCAGCAGATTGATATGCCTGATTCCATTTCGACTCTGATACATCTCATCCATACTTATTACAGTTTTGGGGTAGTTGTCCTTTATCACTTCAAGTGAATGAAATTCTCTTTCTACAGTTTCCGGCGAAGCAAGAAGATAGGCAACCTGGAAATACTCCAATTCTCCTGACTTCTCAGTGACAAAATCAACCTCGCATCTCCCTACACCGCCAGTACTTACTCTGAAACCCCTTCGATGCAATTCAAGAAATACGAGGTTCTCGAGCAACCCGGAGAAGTCAGATTCTCTATATCCGATAGAAGCATTTCGAATTCCGAGATCATTTACATAGTATTTCGCTCTCAGTTCGAGATGTTTTTTCCCTTTAATATCGTATCTGCCAACTCGATGAATCAGATAGGCGTCTTCCATATGTGACAAGTAGTTTAATACTGTTTCCAGACCAATTGAAATGCGCTGGGATTTAAAGAAGTCAACTATTTTTTTGCAGAGAGAATACTTCCAATATTGTCAAATACGAATGCACATACTCTACGCAGAAGCTGTACATTCCTTATACTGTATCTCTGAACAATATCCCTCAGTAGAACTGAATCAAAGACAGACTCAAGATATCTTGTGAATACTTCCTTTCAGGTAGAGAAATTGAAAATATCAAGGGTCAGTTGAAGCGGGAGATCGCTACTCACTTATCATCGGACCAGGAATGTGGGTGTTAACCAGTTTATGAGCTACCAGACAAACTCATTCCAATAGATTAATCAGATATACGCAATAGTAACTTTCCGGATCATCTGGAACGGCCAGAATGCCGTGTCTGGATATATGAAACTTCAAGTGAGCCGTATCATCCCTGTCTGGTAGCACTGCAGTCATCAGAGTATCCATTACTGAACCATCTGCGT
>DAOWFD010000190.1 GCA_030638185.1 Candidatus Aegiribacteria sp. | reverse complement strand
CCTTATGGATTAGCTTGTACCTTATACAACCGGACACCGGTACGAGACTGCTGGATCGACACCATCCGCCGTAATACGTTGGGGAACCAGTCCACACCCAATGCCAGATGTCACCTGTGGAGCTTTCAATTGTGTTGCGTATCTTCCCCTGTTCTTCAGGATACAGCCAGCCGCGGATCTCAGCACCCTTAAAAGGCTCGATTCTAAGAGTCACCGTATCTTCTGCGCTTTCAACCTCGATGAATGGAATCATCGTGGAAACACAGAATGGACCTGTGGATAGCACTTCCAACTGGTGCGTCTCTACCAGTGGCGGCGGTTCTCCAGGTTCACACTGATACTGGGAATAGGCTGATCCGAACAGCGTCAGACAGACCAGAGTCATCAAAGATGTACCATTTTTCACTGTTAGATACCTTTCTGATCGTAGTTTTCAGGATCACCGTTTCTATTCAGGAAGCATCGCTACAGGTCTGCATAAACGAAACAGGAGTGAACTTCGTATTATCCTCCCTTGAAATCCTGCTCAAATACTGTGACTGGTGTCCCGGAGCGCCTGCTGGAACTGATCGGCTATGGATCCAACCTCTGAGGGTGAGAAATTCTTGCTCTCAACGAATCCCCTGAGTTCGTATTCACCGTTACCGATCATGTAGACCCATGCGGAGAAGATCCTGTCAGGCTTCTGCTGGGAGATCAGGGTTATCAGGTTTCCCCCCATGGCTGCAGAATTGATCATGAGGACAACGAAGCTGTCATCCAGGTAATCCCTGAAGGAATCCAGGTTTTCCAGTAGACTATCGCCCTTGAACACACCATCTAAAGTACCTGAGACATAACCCTCGAGGGCCACCCTTATGTGTCTGACGGAGGGATTATCGTAGACCCTGTAATAGGCTTCAAGTTCCTCACTTGTAAGTGACGATCCACCGGATGGCTCATCTCCGCCAAGACCAAGTATGGTTTCGTTGGCAATACTAAGGTAGAAACCATCAAATAACGGGTGCAGGCTCTGCCAAATACTCAGCCACTGCTCTGCCACAGCAAGGTCAATAAGTGCTTGAGCACTGGATCCGGTGCGTTCCATCCACACAGGTAACTCGGCAGTCCCGATAGTCCTCGTGCTTCCATCCACATAGAAACCGTCACCGGCGATCTGAAAGAACTCATACGATTCAGACCCCGCTTCGCTTCTCAAGAGAAAAGTAAGGACATTAACTCCAATAGCGTTTGACTCACCGAGCCACAGAACGGTTATCGCTTCCCCCGCCCTCTCAGCATATCTTTCGAAGAGGGAGTAGTCATCTGACTCAAAGGCATACGAACGGAGATCCTCAAACTGCTGCGACAGATCATAGGACATGGCGATCTCAACCGTCTTCTCAAATATTTCCTCCAGCACTTCGGAATCCATGATACCGGAATCCTCAAGTACTCCGTTGAGGTTGTCTATCTCCTCCCACAGGATTTTATCCTCAACAAATGCAGCATCACCGAATGCGTAAACAACAATGATCAAAACCGGCATGATACACTTTACTACCATCCTCTTCCTCCCTCATTCATCCTGGTTACTCGCCTGTCTACAAATCAACCCTGATTCTCTACTTGAACTGATCATAAATACGGTATTCCATTCCAGTCAATGTCACGGATGACTTATCTGTCTGTGTTACTTTCAATGAATGTGCGAGTGGAATAAATCTTCCTGGGATTATCTGAGGGTCATCTCCAGTATTTTCGGTCTTCCAAGAATTGACCCGGATACAGGTGTTATTTTCAGGAGAACCTGGCCCGATCTGTCTCCCAGGTCCATATCGTAATGCCAGATGAGTTCACCTTCGTAGCTGCTGCAGTACCTTCCGAAGATATCTCCTGCTACCGCTGCTTCATGCCATGTCTCACCGCTATCTATGCTGAAGGAAACCTGCAGGTCAATGGTTCGTTCTCGAGGATCAGTCAGCTCGTACGATATGGTGGCAGTGCTTCTTTCCAGGGAAACATCGCACACAGCAGCCTGCATTACCGAAGGTATCCTGGAATTATCGATCATGAGAGTACCTATGACCTCGGAGAAGACCGTATCCTTATCAAAGGCGCCAAGCCTTATTCTGAGTTCCATGGGCTCAATTCCCGGAAGGTCTTCCGATGAGTTCCAGGTTACTACCGAGGTGTACGAAGAAGGCAGATAACGTTCATTTGCGTTCAGCCCTACCGCAGGTATCCATATGGATGAACCCTCCAGTTTATACTGCAGCAAAAGAGATATTTCATCCTCTTCCGTGTCGGATATCCGGAATGAGATGGGTACGGAACCATCAAAGGATTCCCAGTTTCCAGGGGATGTAACTGTAATCGACGGAAATCTGTTATTATCCACATGGAACGGGGAAGATGGCACTGCTACCCCTGCATCAAGGTCTCCGGGAACTGCTCTGAACTTGACCTGATAACCGTCGAACCCGGGTATGTCCACCTCAGATTCCCAGATTATCTCGTACTGATAAGTACTTGCAGTTGGAATGGAACTCTCAAGTACTGTAGCTGCTTTCCAGTTTATTCCTGCGTCGATTGAGTATTCGTACTGAACACCAAGCGGATTTTCCTCAGGGTCGGATAGCCTGATTCCAAGAGTGATCCTTCCTGAGACTTCTATATCCGGTGCGATTATCTGTCCCGATGGAAGCCTGTCGGAATCAAGATTGAGATTACCGAGAACGCTCCATGGACCAGGGTCTGCATCTGCGGCTCTTACCCTCAGAGCGACATTATCAATATCTCTATAGCCGATGTCTTTCTTAGCGTTCCACATGAATGGTTCTCCGTAGAACCATGAAGGTATCTCGAAGGTGCTACCTGTGAGATGAGCGTTGTTCCAGGTTTCCTGATCATCTATTGAATACTGCGCCTGCAGCTGAATTATGTTGCTCTCTGGATCCTCAACAGCGTATTGCAGAAGGTACCACCCGTCCGATTTCTCCTCCGATGTGAAAAGGTAAAGCGTAGGAGGGATGTTGTTGTCCACATGGAAGATATTGGACAGGCCGCTGACACCAGGGCCATCGGGGCAGTAAGGTGTAACCTTGAGAGCACACTGCCCTATATCCTGCCCTGGAAGGTCTTCATCGCTGAACCAGATGATGTTGCTGCCGTTATCACGGAAACTGTTGGTTTCGTGCCATGAATACCCCGCATTGGTCGAATATGCAAGGGTAATACCTGTTACATTGCTGCCGCTTACCTCATAAGGCAGGATTATACCACTACAGGCTTCGGATGTTATCCTTCCAGCCTGGGCAACTGGAAGGTAAGATATTCCGTAGGTTCCGGAATTGGATTCATCACACAGCATCTGTGGCCATGAACCCGTGGTGGCAGTGATGCTGGATAACATGAAGGCGGCAAGTCTGCCTGATCTGCCCAGAACAACAAGCTCCTGATTTCCATCGCCGTCGATATCCCCTGCGGACGGGGTTTTGGATATCGGTTGGCCAAAGTCGATGGGAAAACCGTCAACGTTTCTTCCCGCCGCATCCCAGGCGTAAACATATCCGATGTCTGATCCCACAATAACACCGAGTCCGCTGCTGGTTCTGGCTATTATCGGTGATGTTGGAAGACCGCCTGTAACGTTCGGCCAGCGCCATGTTCCGGCCATATTTCCGTTACCGTTGATCAGGGTAACAGATTTGTCTATGCTTGACACGGCAAGCTGCAGCCCCATGATATCGGGGTCAAGATGACCGATGGCCACAGCTCCCCGGGTGGACCTGTTATCAAGAAAGAAAGGCCACCCTTCAATTCTGCTGCCGCTGGAGCTGACCGCGTAGAGCCTGTTATTGTATGTAGCGAAGATAACATCTCCAAGACCGTCAGCATCGATATCCGCGGTTACAGGGATACTTCCGCAGGAGTACCCTGTGTTAATGGGCCATCCGGGAAGGATCGATCCTTCAAGTGACAGGACATATATCCTTGTGGTTACCAGCGCGCATACAAGTCCGTATCCTGAATTACCTCCAAGTGACAGTTGAGATGGCTGCCACTGCAGTCTTGCAGGGAGTTCCAAAGGCCATCCGGGTAAAGAACTGCCATAAATATCGAGAAGATGAACCCTGGAATCGGCGGAACCGAATGAGATCTCGGGGTGGGAATCATCATCCAGATCTACGACCGAAATACCCGTTATGATTCCCGGTCCTGCAAATACGGGCCAGCCCGGTTGCTCGATCCCACTGTGATCGACCATATGAACATATCCGGCGTTGTCCGCGTACACTACAACATTACCGGTGATCGGTGAATAGAATCCTGCCGGTCTTTGAGATACTCCCCGCTCATGGGAAACAGGAAACCCGTCCAGCATCTGGCCTTTTCCCGTCCATCCCCCGAGGCCGTGATCTCCCATGGCGATGAAAATATCCATTGACCCAGCAGAGTTTTCAGCCAGATGAGGGTTGCTCAGGGGAGGGCAGCCAATATTTATTTCCCATTCTAACATTTGCATTAATAATGCTGCTGAAATGAGAATGTAAATGGACATTAATTCCTCCACTTATTTGATACAGTTTTACATTAATAATATACTACCTTTAGTTACTCCTTGAAGTCAACACACCGAATTCCAGTTTTATTGATGATTGTGAGTGAAGGGTAGAGGTTGACTCTTGGACGGATACGTCCAATAATAATATTCATGGTAAGAAATATCGCCTGCTTGCTCAATAGAGGAGCTCGAGGAATGGAGAAGCTATGAAATACTATATTATTTTTGGTCTGCTTTTATTGTCTGCTGCTGTTCAGTCCGGTTCTCTTCCTTTTTCACACTCCGGTGTTCTGGACTGTCCTGACGCGTACGTACTGCAGCATACTGAAATAGAAGTGGAGTTGGCAGCCTCAATATACTCCGTTGAAGATACCACAGGCGCTTCCAACAGCGAGTTCATGATTACCGGACACCTTGATATAGGGTTGTTTCGCTACGGTCAGATAGGAGTGTCCTTCCTCGGCGATGGCGGAATCGTGGGGAATGTAAAAGTTGCAGTGCTGCATGAGGGGATTGCGGTTCCAGCGTTTGCAATCGGGCTTGAGAATATTACAGGAGAGAAAAACATTGACTGTTTCAAGGTCGATTCCGCCGGTGTAGAGCAGTTGTATGCCTATGATCATGCGCAGAACTGGTCAGCGTACGGTGTTGTTTCAAAAGACCTCAGGTATGTGCTGGGGATTCCAGCTACTGTTAACCTGGGTATAGGCATAGGACGTTTCGTGGGGGTAGTGGGTTCAGGGGGTGCGATGGGTATTGGAAGCTCTGTAGCCCATGGGCTTTTCGGATCAGTTGTCTTCCGTCCCTCCGAAGTCACCACTGTTGCCCTGGAACAGGATGGACGTGATTTTAACCTGGGGGCATCGTACGATGTCAATGATTTTATTACTCTTCAGATGGCGTGGGCCGAATTCGAACAGACGATATTCCCAGCTGAAGGCCAGGATAAGACCGATATCATGCAGAATTCAAAGGTATCGATTGGAATTCAATCCAGGATAGGGCCCATCTTAGGTACCGGACAGATTGCCCTTGAACGTGAACGACTGCGAATTGAAAGGGCAAGAGACCGTCTGGAGGAACTCGAAGCTCGAAGAAGGGCTGCAGAAGCTGAATTGCAGAGACTCCGAGATCTTCTTGAGAACCGCTGAAGAAACGGCCTGTTAATATGAAGCTATGTTCTTTCCTGCTT
>DAOWFD010000045.1 GCA_030638185.1 Candidatus Aegiribacteria sp. | reverse complement strand
TAAGCCTCCCGCTGAAGTTCTGTGCTGTATCTGTGATTCATTCGAAGGGCTGGTAATAAATGTTAAAGCTGGGAGAACTCCACAGGGAAGAGGAAAAAGCTCAGCTGGAGCTGGAAAAGGCTGAGAAGGAAGCCCAGAAGATACAAATGTCCATACCGGACCTGCTGGACGAACAGAGTAAAGAAAGAGATGATCAACTGAAGAAAATCGCCCGGCTTGCCGATGCTGAAGTGGAGAAAAATATTGCCAAGCTGTCAGAAAGCCTGGCCATCGAAACGAAGGAGAAACTCAGTCAGCTTGCGGGGAAAATAGAAATCCTTGAGAAAGCCGCGACAAAAAGCCTCAGGGAATACATCCTGAAAAGCAGGAGTTAAGGCAGATGAGTCTGGATGCGGTTTCAAAGATAGAGGTTCTGTGCCATTCGCTCAGAAGGGAAATGGTTCTAAATACTATTGAAGCCTCGGGAAAGGTTCATCTCATCGATCTGTCAGAATTAGATATCCCTGAAGAAGAAAATTTCCTAAAACCTGCCAGTTTGAATACCGAAGAGCTGGTTGAGGAAATTTCCAGCCTTGAAAAGGCTATTCTTTTTCTTCAGGAAGAGACCAAAGGTGAAGTTGAATTTCCACGCTCATCTCCTCCTTCAGTAAGAGAAGAAGAGCTTATGCACCTCCTGGAGGACAGGAGGCTGATTGAAGACGCCAGAAGAGCCTGGTTCGTGGCTGTTCAGAGAGCCAAACTAGATGGAGCGGAGAAAGAACTTCTGCAGGAGGAGGAATTCCTTCTATTCTGGCTGGAACTCCCTGTTTCCCTTGAGGAGCTCCGTAGAAAAGGCAACTACCGTATGGTTGCGGGAATACTTGAGAAGGAAGCAATTGAGAAAGCGCATCTTCTTGAGAAAGATATTCCGCTGTTCCATCTTGAGGTTATCCATAGAGATAAAATAATGGAGAAGGTTATTGCCGTTACCCATGAATCGGTTACCAAGGGTGTAATGCAGGCTCTGGGAGAGCTTGGGTTCTCACAGCAGGAATTCGGTACGCGAACAGGAATGGTTCCGGAACAGCTGGAAAAGGTCCGTCTGGAAATAAAACTTATTCGAAAAAGAATGTCGGCACTTCATGTCAGAGCTGTAAAACTCGCTCTGGAAATAAGCAGGTTCCGCACCCTTCTGGATGCGGCAGGCCTGATTCTTGAGCGGAGGGTCGCGACCAGATCCGCTTACTCAAGCTCACATGTTTACCTGTTCAAAGCGTGGATACGTACGGCTGATCTGAAAGATTTCACAGAAAGCCTGGGACGGCTTGGAGAAGTTGCGGTCGAGGAGATTGAACCGGAAGAAGGGGAAATACCTCCTTCACCACTGACTGAAAAAACTACGGCGGCACCCTACACAATACTTACCGACATGTACGGTCAGCCAACCAGAAAAGACCCGGACCCGACACCTTTGATGGCGCCGTTCTACGCTCTATTCTTCGGAATCTGCATAGGGGATGCGGGGTATGGAATAGCGCTTGCGCTGGGCTGTGCCGCAGGATGGTATCTCGTCCGAAGAAGACACGGAAACCCAAGACTGTTTCAATTACTTTTCCAGGGCGGGTTGGCTAGCATTATCGTTGGTATTTTCCTTGGAGGCTGGTTCGGTATACCATTTGACAACCTGCCTGCATTCCTGCAGGCACCGGCGAACCTTCTGAACAACATGCTTCCCGGATATCAGACCGGACAACCCGGACAGGAAGGCTTCGGAGTATCCAAGCATTTTCTTTACCTTACATTAGGGCTGGGACTTCTGCAGCTGACCGCGGGAATCGTAATAAACCTGGTGAAACGATGGAAAGCCGGCGAAAAATTCGCAGCTGTTGTTGATCAGTCCGGCTGGCTGCTTGCCACCGCGGGCCTTTTTCCATGGTTGTTCAACCATTACCTGCTGAACGGAACCCTTTACGATCTGAATGGACCACTGGACAAGATTTTCGTCTACATGCTCGCAGCGGGTTCTCTTCTGATATTCATCATGGGCGGGCGCTCGGCGAAGGGATTCGGCAAGGTAGGCCTTGGAGCTTATGCGTTGTACGGTATAGTCAATCTTCTCGGAGACGTTCTCTCATATTCGAGGCTCTTTGCGCTTGCTCTTTCCAGCGCCATAATAGCACAGGTTATCAACCAGATAGCTTCCATGATGATACATGAGCTGGGAATTCCAGCGCTTGGCATTGTGCTTGCGGCCATCGTGGTTATTGGAGGGCATGCGTTCAACATAGCCATGGCTGCTCTAAGCGGCTTCATTCATACGGCCAGGCTGCAGTTTGTCGAGTTCTTCGGAAAATTTTACGATGGAACCGGTGTACCGTTTAAACCTCTAAGATACGAACCTAGATATGTGCATATTGATAGAGAATAAAAACACAGCTCATATGCTGATTGAAGGGAGACTATAAGTGGAACAGCTCGTAGCATATATGGGAATAGCCCTGGCGTGCGCACTTGCAGGGATAGGATCAGCTGTAGGCGTGGGAATAGCTGCCCAGGCCAGCACCGGGGTAATGAGCGTAGATCCCGGCAAATTCGGAAAACTCCTTCTTCTGTCAGCATTGCCTGGAACCCAGGGAATATACGGTTTTGTAATCGCATTCCTTCTCCTTGGCAAAGTTACCCCGGGCATGGATATGCATGTCGCATGGCAGATATTCACAGCCGGCATTCCTATCGCTCTTGCCGGGCTGTTCTCGGGTATTCATCAGGGGAAAGTATGCGCCGGTGGTGCCATGATGACAGCCAAGCAACCGGATGATTCTGCAAAGTCACTTATTCTGGCGGTTTTCGTTGAGTTTTACGCTATTCTGGGATTCCTTGTTTCATTCCTCATGCTTCAGGGCATAGGAGGGTAACGGATGTCTCTCGAAGCAATCCTTTCAAAGATACAGGTAGAGGCCAGGCAGAAGGCGGAATCGATCAGGGAAGCTGCGGAGAAAGAGAAGACAGCAGCTCTCACGAAACATGCTGAAGAGCTGAATGCAAAACACAGCAGGGATGTTGAAAAAGTAAGATCCGGTATCGAAGAAGAACATAAAAGAAAGGAATTCCACGTTCGCAGGGAAGCAGCCAGGAAGATGATGAATGCAAGAAGGGCTATGATGGATGACGCAATCGGAAAAGCTGCAGGCAATCTCGCGGAGGCCGGTGCTGCCGAGTATCTTGAGATGATATCATCCCTCCTGAAGAGCTGTGATCTGAAAGGAAAGGTAGAGGTAGTAATTTCCTCCAATGACGAGTCGCGCATAACTTCCTGGTATCTGAGAAAACACTCGGATGGCGACCGCGAATTCGTCCTTTCCGCTGAAAGACACGACAAGAACGGAGGGGTGATCTTCAGATCCGGGAAGATCAGCCAGAACGGGACCTTTCCAATGATAGCTGAACTTGCCCACGAGGATATGATAATGATGCTTTCCGACCTCATTCCACTCGAGAAGATCTGACCCGTGGCAGAAAGTTTCATTTATGCCAACGGTCGAATAAGCGGCGAGGAAACAACTCTTCTTGACCAGCGAATGTGGCAGATGCTCATATCATCCCTCAACGAAGAAGAAGCGATGAGACTTCTCGGTGATACATGGTACGGCGGCTTTATGCAGTACCACAGCATGGAAGACTGTTTCGTCAAAGCCATGGAATCAACCGAGGATGAGCTTATAGAGCTTTCTGAAGATGAAAGACTCGTAAGGGGTATCCTTCATCGCAGAGACGTGAGAAACGCAAGGTATATATGGAAGAATATCCTGTCAGGTGACGTTTCAGAGGATGAAATAGAGGTTGAAAGGCCCGGTCTGATAAAGACGGAGACCCTCAGGAAAGCGGTTAACTCCGCAGAAGCCCGGGACGAGTTACCGCTCCTTTTCCTGCGGACGTTGGAGGAGCTCCTGGAGAATGACAGAGTTGACATAGTGGAAGTTGACAGGAAAATGGACCAGCTTGCAGCAGCCGTTGAAAGCGACGAGTTCATAGAGATAAACGCAGGTTTCAGAACATTCGTCATGACCAATATTGAACAGAAGAATTTTCTTACAGCCTCCAGGTGCAGCATTGATGGTGTTTCCAGATAGGAAGTAAGTGAAATGCTTCTTCCCGGGGGATATCATACAGAAGATGAAATAGCGGAAGCCTATCAGAGGAGAACATTGCCCGACCTGCTCGCCGAAACCCCGGGATTTGACGAAATCGGGGAGGCACTGGAGGAAGCTCTTGAAACGGGGTTCTTTTCTGGATTCGAGAGGGAATGTGACAGAAGGTTGCTGGAACTGCTTGAAAAGGGAGCTTTTCCGGTCTTCGGCCCATCCCCGCTGGCTGCTTTCGTGATAAGACGGGAAATGGAAATAAGCCACCTCAGGTTACTTCTTGCCGCGAAATCCGCCGGCGTGAGAGAAGACAGGCTGAAGAAACGACTGCCGCGTGGATAGGAGACTTTAATGGCCGAGGGTAAGATAGCGTTTATAGGAGATGCCGACTCGGTACTCGGATTCCGGGCACTGGGCGTGGAAACAGTAGTTCCCATGAATATGGACTCGGCCCGGGAACAGTTCGCAAGGCTTGTGAAGGAGAAAACCTCCATCATCATGATAACCGAGAACATGATGGACCATCTCCAGGAACAGATAGATGAAACAGTTCATATGGCAATACCGTCGGTTGTTGTTCTTCCCGGCATAACGGGTACACAGAAACGGGGAGAAGATACGATAAGGGAACTTATCATAAGGGCAGTCGGCGTTGATCTCATGTCAGAAGAACAGAAGTGACAGCGAACCCGCAACCCACCGGAGGCGACGGATGATTAGTGGAACGATTGACAAGATAGCAGGTCCGCTGGTTGTTGCGGACGGAATGAAAGATGCCAGGATGTACGATCTGGTATATGTATCTGATTACAAATTGATAGGCGAAATAATAGAGCTTAAAGGCGATAAAGCCTCGATTCAGGTCTACGAGGAAACCGGTGGTCTTAAACCTGGTGATATCGTGACAGCTACCGGAAAACCCCTTTCGGTCGAACTTGGCCCCGGACTTGTAACAGCCATATACGACGGGATTCAGCGACCCCTTGATGAAATACGCGAGGAGGCGGGTGACTGGATTACCCGGGGAATCAGCATAAGAGGCCTGGATCATGAAAAGGAGTGGGTTTTCAAACCTGTCGCGGAAGTTGGTCTGACCGTAACCGGGGGCGAAATTCTGGGTGAAGTTCCTGAAACAGAGATCATTACCCACAAAATTATGGTACCGCCTGAGGTATCCGGTGTAATCACATGGATGATAGAACCCGGTAAGTACAATATCGATACCATCATAACAAAACTGAAGACTCAATCCGGCGAAACCATTGAGCTTAAGATGTACCACAACTGGCCCGTAAGAAAACCACGGCCCATAGCTGAGAAGAGAGCTCCCGAGGAACCGCTTATTACAGGACAGAGGGTCATTGATGCTTTCTTCCCCCTGGGCAAGGGGGGAACTGCGTGCGTTCCCGGCCCCTTCGGCAGTGGTAAAACGGTTATCCAGCACCAGCTTGCTAAATGGGCGGACGCTGAAATGGTGGTTTACGTCGGATGCGGGGAACGTGGCAATGAAATGACCGACGTTCTGCAGGAATTTCCCCACCTTGAAGACCCGAAGAGCGGAAAACCGCTTATTTTCAGAACCGTTCTTATAGCCAATACCAGCAACATGCCTGTAGCCGCGAGGGAAGCAAGTGTTTATACCGGTATAACAATCGGTGAGTATTTCAGGGACATGGGGTATTCCGTTGCCCTCATGGCCGACTCCACAAGCAGATGGGCGGAGGCGATGAGGGAAATGTCCGGAAGGCTTGAGGAGATGCCCGGCGAGGAGGG
>DAOWFD010000228.1 GCA_030638185.1 Candidatus Aegiribacteria sp. | reverse complement strand
GCATCTGCTGAGAATTGTGTCCGGAACCTTTCTCGGCTGGGTTGTCGCGAAAATAAAAACAACCGATTCCGGTGGTTCCTCCAGAATTTTCAGGAGAGCATTGAATGCCTCATTGGTAAGCATATGGACTTCATCGATGATGTATATTTTATACTTTCCCGAAACGGTCGCGTAACGCGCCCTTTCCCTGAGATCCCTTATCTGGTCGATTCCCCTGTTGCTTGCTCCATCTATTTCCCTTACATCCATATGATTACCAGCTGTGATGTTTCTGCAGGAATCGCACTGCTGGCAGGGCTTTGAAGTGGGTCCGTTCTCACAGTTAAGGGCCTTTGCGAATATTCTGGCAGTAGTAGTCTTCCCGACACCCCTCGGGCCGGTCATGAGATAGGCGTGACCTATCCTTTCCGTATCGATTGCGTTCTTTAATGTAATTGTAACGTGATCCTGTGATAGGACTTCCTCAAATGACTGAGGACGCCATTTTCGCGCAAACACCAGGTAACTCAAACAAACCTCCATTCCCACTGGTTAATGCCGGCCGTACATATCTGCTGGACAAGCCTCACGAGGTGCAATATGCAGCCAGCTCAGACCAGGTTTGCCTGTATCGCCCGCCAGACATCGCTTACCGCTGCTACCTTCCGGTTCTGACGGGATTCACGGGCTGACGCCGCACAGGTCCTGACCCTCAACACCACTTACATAAATACAGACTCGCTGCGCATTGCCGCACAGATGTTTCAGCCCCGCTGTAGCGGATTGCGGGTACAGGGCACCGCTAGCTCCCCGCCTAGCACAGCCGGCGGCTTGAATATACAAGCGAATAGTAAACTAGAGAAGAGGGTAGTATCCCGTAAATTTCAGTCCAGTGGCATTACGATTTCCTCTGTTAATACCGAATCAGTCCTTACAGTGGCATTCTTTTCCTCACTGCTGAGGCACAGAGTGAGAACAGCTGCAGCGGCTGCGAGTACAAAGGCAAACGAATATGCCAGGTGTTTCCTTCCTGGCAGACTCATCCTTCCAGAATCGGCGCACAATCTCACTGCTGCAGCGGATCCACCCTTTTTTCTGAACCTTATCCGTGTCTCCCTGATCATCTCGGACAGGCAGAAGGATAATGATTTTCCACAACGTGAAGAGTACTTCCTGGCCGCTACGGATCCCAGAAGCTTTCTCAGGCCGTTGGTCAGAAGAATGATCGACTGACCTGGTTTCAATCTTAAGTGTCTTATTCCATCGCCTGCGAGATTTACGACGTTTTCCGAGTTACTCCCACCGGAATCAGCTCCTGATAGAAATATCCGACAGGTTCCCCTGCTGTAAACCCATACTTCATCTCCCAGAACTGCTGCTGCTGCCAGGGAAAATCCATCACATCCCCCTTCCCGGGCGAATGTATTGATTTCGTCAATAGCTTCCGTGAATACATCCTCCACACCGTAAGCAACTCCTTCGGCGAAAGCATCCCTTACAACGACGACCGCACTCTCAGCGAAACCGGAGTCCGGTGAACTGTTTTCAGCGACGGCAGCAACTCCCGCAATAGCTGATGAACCATGAAAACCATCGGCGACCGATTCCATTCTGGAAATCAGCCTGCCTGGCTGATTCATCCAGGAGATTTCAATCCGGTTTACGGTCTGCAAGCCTTACCTGCTTTCTGGGAGATATAAAGCAACAATGGACGGAATTCGCGGTACAGAGTGTATCTTCATGTTATTATTCAGGCTGAAATATCTGGTGGAGATGAGCGGGATCGAACCGCCGACCTCTGCCTTGCGAAGGCAGCGCTCTTCCAACTGAGCTACATCCCCACTTTATATTGTTCCGAATTGACTGCCGTCAGCAAGATCTGAATTGCTTCACCAGGATTCACTCGATGAGGTATACCTTTCCAAAGCCGGTTATCTCAATATAACCCTCGGGAGATCCGGCATGGGAAAGCAGTATATCAGGATCGGTTGCCATAATGGATGCAACCCTGACGTAAAAGACACGGTTGTTACCCCCAAGGAGGATGACTCGCATGGGGTGATCGGTCTTGAAAATCACCTTTTCACGAATCTTCTTTTTGACTACGTAGAGAGAATCATTTTCCGGAATATCCAACAGCTCAGTGGTAATAGTTCCCGTATGGAAAACAACCGCATCTTTCCGGATAACCATATTCTCTTTCAGTTCTACTATAAGAGGATCTTGAGAACCGCAGTTAAGAAGGAATGTTCCCTTACCAGAAAGTTTATATATGTCGTCGTCGGAAAGCTCAGCTTTTATTGATTTTTCATAGATGGAAAGCATGGAATACTTTACACGAGCAGTACCAGATGTTATGTGAACAGTCAAAAGTCCCGATTCAGATGACCATGGATCAATGGATAAATCCGCCTCCTGCTTTAATACGGCTATAAGCTTTTTCTTTTCTTCTTCTCCGGCTTCCTCTTCCTGTTCCTTATCCGGTTCTACTTCCTCACTCTCAGTTTCGTCTGCTGGTTCACTTTCAACCCCGGCTGTCTCTTTCTCGGGCTCATCGGTTTCCGGCTCGGTCTCTTTTTCCTCGGGCTTTTCAACTTCCGGCTCGGTTTCTTCTTCCTCGGGCTTTTCAACTTCCGGCTCGGTTTCTTCTTCCTCGGGCTTTTCAGCTTCCGGCTCGGT
>DAOWFD010000008.1 GCA_030638185.1 Candidatus Aegiribacteria sp. | reverse complement strand
TATATAAAAATACCGGTTGAAGGGGTGAGAACAGAGCGAGACCGGCGTCCCTGTTATTGGAAAATATTCAAGGTATTCAGGTAAGGGTGTAGCTCTTACAAGGGTAGCTCCTCCATCCGAAGAACCCGTTCCCGGATGTGTGATGCAGAAAATACTATCATTCTGTGATGAGGCGATTTCACCACATGATATGCCAGTGACTACTACACTGTACAAGTTGAGCGTTTCAACATCCAGCTGGTATACTGATCCGGTATCATCTGAACAGGCTACCAGAACAAATTCCGGGAACGCAACGTATCCAGATACTGAAGAAGGTGTGTGAAACAGGTTGGACTCTTCGATCACCGTGTTAGATGATGTCATTACCTTCCTGATGGTCTGGTCCCCAGAATCGATCACAAAGATGTGGTTGCTGCCATCGGGAGAAGCACAGAGGTCTATAGGATTCGGGCCGGTGTAGAACTCGTCTTTTACAAAGTTGTAATTCAGGCTCACCTCGATGATCTTTCCTGAGGGTCCGAGGATATATATCGAGTTGTGCTGCAGAGATCTGATGATTTTATTGTAACCATTACCGGATGGTGTCCCTATTAGAAAACAGGTATCAACGGCCATCGTCTGTGAATTAATCCTGTACAGAGCACCGTTGCTTGTGGTCACCAGAAACTCGTAGTTACCGTTCGAGCAAATCGATCTTGCACCCTCCAAGCCCGATACTACGGTTTCTACCGTGTAGTCCGAGGTTCTTACAAAGCTCACCCCGAAGGTTGCGCCTGTCTCGAACTCAGCCATCTGGTGACATCCGAAAAAGCCTGCCAGAGCAATTACAAAGACTATTCCAGAAAAGAATTCCTGTACAGGATTGGTCAGTACGTTCAGCAAACGGGATTTCCTGTTCATTTTGTTAAAAGCTCACCCCAAGTCTCAGCATAATATGCCTGGCAGGTGACCAGGCACCGGGATTGCCGGAGATCCCGCCGGGTTCATTTGTTTCCGTATAGTAACCAGTGTCGAAGATCCTGATCAGATTTCGCCTGTTGAAAAGGTTATAGATGGTCAACCCCAGTTCAACTTCACAAAATCCCGGCCAGAACCGCCTGGTCAATCCAACATTTGTCTCCATCGTACAGGGATAGCGTTCCGTATTCACCTGCGGCTGTTCCGACTCGCCTGAGGGAGTGCTGTACGGGAATCCACTTCCCCATGTCCAGCTAATGGTCAGGCTGGTTCCCTCAAAAGGACGAATGCCTCCCAGCCCGGGCCCCTCTCCCCGTGGTACTACAAGGTTTATTTGAGCATCAGCTGTATGCCTTTGGTCCCAGTCCAGGTAGCTGTCTTCCGGCGGCGGAAAAGTGAATCCGCTGGATGAGTATTCCCGATGCTCGACCGATGAGGAGTATCGACCCTTGCATATCGAGTAAGTGTATGACAGGCTGCCCGAGAGGATGTTTCCGGGAAGCCTCAGAAGCTTCAGCTCCAAACCCCTGAGAGTGCCACGACTATCGTCGTTCTCGTATATGTAGTATTCGTTGGAGATCCCATTGGAGTAGTTCGCAGTTCGGACCAGACCAGTCACATCCTTGTTGAATAATGAAACCGAAATCGAAGAGAGATTGTTGAACATGTGTCTGAGTCCTGCTTCATATGCAATCGTTCGCTGAGCATCGAGATCAGGATTTCCAATAAGATTGTACGATCCCGACAGGTTGTAATCTGTACCATAGAAGAGCTGGTTGAAGTTGGGCATCTGGAAGTAATGCCCGTAGGTGGAGAAGAAAACATCACGGTCGGTTACAGGATGAGTTATTCCGAGCCTTGGACTCAGCTGGTACTTCCTGGAAACATCGATGCTTCCCCCTTCTTCCAGGTCGTACGTTGCAGTATTGGCATCAAACATGTCCAGTCGGACGCCGGGTGTCACCACAAGTCCCCCCGATGATTCCACCTTCGCCAAGACGTACACAGCTCCGGAGAATGGATACGCTCTCCATAAGCTGGTGTAGAGACCTTCCTGATCCCCCACATAAACGGAATAGTCGTAAATATCGTAATACCTCGCTTCCAACCCGGTTTTCAGCTCAATGTTGCTGTTAAGGAAGGAAGTAAAGTTAAGCTTAAGATTGGTTACAGTGCTGCGCGAATCGAGCCACACATCCGGATGTATACCTGAATGATAAAAACCAAGTTCATCGACTATTCTTGGTTGAGGTAGAAAGAAAACGTACCAGTCGTTTGGTGTTAAACCTTCGGCAACGTAACCGCCGTTCCGATCCTCTACCCTCCGCCAGTTACAGGTTCTGTTCTGGTTCAGGCTCAGGTCCATAAAAGTCTTATCACTGAACGAATGCGTGAGCGATACTGTGGCACCGGCGTTCTCATGGAACTTTATGGGAAGCGCATAATCCGGATCCCCCCCAAGGTGAAGTTCATCATCAATGTAGACTGCCTGATCGTATCGAGACCACAGCCACTCGTCCCAACCCATGTTTCTCCAGGTATAGTAGCCCAGAAGTGATACTCTGGTTCTGCCTGTCGGCCGGTATGTCAACTTCCCCGAGGCTGTAATTCCATTCTGCCAGTTATTCTCCCAGTAACCCCTGCTGTCCTGAAGATCCCGTCCGCTCCTGATGTAACTGGCTGCGGCAAAGAAACGCATCTCTCCCGGAATTTCTATGCCGATCGAAGGCAGTACATGGGTTGTTATTGGCTCGGGACCTCCAATAGAACATTCAAGATTGATCATGCCGCCTCGAAAGTTGTTGTTCTCCGAAGGTTCGGAGTAGTTTCTGGAGATGTTTTCATAACCGAACTCGGTCATCTCCCCGGTTCCGACAAGAAGGTCAGCCTCGAAGTCAGCCCCCCCATCTCTGGTTACCATGTTCACGATGCCGGACATTGCATTGCCATACTCCGCGGGAAAGCCACCTGTTATTATCGAAGTCCTGGAAAGGGCTGAAAGCGGCACAGCGGAGATGAAAGCATTTGATAAGGGTGACTGCATGGAGATCCCATCCAGTAGAAATGAGACTTCTCCAGCTCTTCCTCCGCGAACATGAATGGCTCCGCCTCTGGAGATAATACCAGGCTGCCTGCTCACTACGTCGAGCAACCCGACCACGGGCATCAAGCGAATCTCATCCCGGTCAATCACGTATATCGTAGCTGGTACGTCCTGGAGTATCAGACTGCGCTGGTCGATCACTCTGATTACAGTTCTACCCGCGGCTTGCTCCTGTAATGAGAAGTCTACTGTGGTAGACTGGTCTGCAACCACAACAATCCCCTCTTTTGTAACCTCAGCCATACCTACCATCCTGACGGATATAGAGTATTCGCCGGGAGTCAGGATATTGATGAAGTAGTCTCCATTAGGATCGGTCATTGCACCATAGGGTGTTCCCTCTACTATCACGCTGGCTCCAATAAGAGGATCGCCATCAGAGCTGGTCACCATTCCAGATATCCTGCCCGTGGTGCCGGCAAGAACATCAGCACATGCAAGAATCGTCAGCGAAACCAGCAGTATTCGACCAATTGAAGAGCGATGTTCTTTTTCTCGTGGCATCTTGCGCATCCAACCTCTCAACCGCACCCAGCTTTTTTGCGGACATTTTACTTTTTCTGAAAATAGGTATATGCTCACTGCGAAGCTGCCCACTCCAGGGCGTACTCCAATACGGGGTCAACCCCCTGATTAAAATCCTCCATGGTCACCTCTATATACACATCCGGGGCAATACCCGTTTCCTGTATCCAGGCCGAGCTGTCGGCAGACATAATCGTCCATAGTGTAACGGTGTATGAAAAGCCGCCGGCCAGATCTAAAAGACTCGGAGCGTTGACTTCTCTCATAGTGGTATCTCCAGCCAGGATGATCTGTGGAAGCGCATCAGCTCTCAGAGCGAAATGCTCCGTTGCGCTTGCGCTGCGCTCGCCTATCAGTACTATCACCGGCCGGTCGAAGTAAACAGTAACGGGATTAGTGTAACAAGGATCTGGTTCGGAAAGATCATCATGCTCCGGTCCGTTGCGATTCACCCAGTAATAAGCCAGACACCGTTCAGAGCAAAACCTTTTGGCCAGGTTTTCGGAAGCCGTAGTGACCCCCCCTCCGTTCATCCTTACGTCAATGATCATTGCTGGAGCATCGGGGATATTTACTATAAAGTTACTCAAATGTGCGAAGTTGAGATTTGGGTCCATAAACCTGACCATTACGTAGGGAATGGAATCGAACATTGCGTAACCCCAGACGGAATCGGCATCCCAGAATGTGAATCCACCCGTTGAGAGGCTGTCAATGTATGACCATATAACCTGCATGTCAAAGTTAACCTCATACTCAGGTACATAAGTAGTCATTATCTCCCCATCAGGAGTTTCGATATTTATATGAGCATCTTCAAGAAGAGCTAACATATCCAGGAGTATCTCTACCAATTCCTGTTGACTCTGGATCTCGCCCATCTCCGGTCTGTATTGGTCATATACGGCGTCCCAGTTAAGGTCCAGAAAGATGAATCCTATGTATTCCTGGTCGAATGTCCGCCATACCAGATCGAATTGTGCCACATAGTCATCATATTCGCCCAGATCAACCGGGTTGGTCAGGCAGGAAATCCCTGAAAAAATGAATAGAATCAGTACTGCCGGTTTAAGGATCCTCAGCATTTATGTTATTCACTTCCTATAAACCTTTGTCATTTTATTATTCACTGAGAGAATACATCAGCATACATAATTTATAATAGTAAGCTTTTTTGTCAATGTCTATCTTTTCCTGCAGCATATGGACTACTGCGAAGCTGCCCACTCCAGGGCGTACTCCAGTACGGGGTCAACCCCTTGACTAAAATCCCGATAGGTCGCTTCTATATACACATCCGGGGCAATGCCAGTTTCCTGTATCCAGGTCGAGCTGTCGGCAGACAGAATCGTGCATATGGGGATGGAAAACTCATAGCCACCAGCCAGTTCTGAATATGGCTGAGCGTTAGCGTTGACCTCTCTCCTTGTGGCATCTCCAGCCAGAATTACCTGGGGAAGAACATCGGCTCTCAGTAAGAAACCCTCCGTTGCGCTGGCGCAGCCCCCGCCCATCAGCACCATCACCGGCCGGTCGAAGCAGGTGCTTAAAGGATAATTGTAAACAGGTTCTGGCTCAGAAAGATCATCATGCTCCGGCCCGTTGCGACGCACCCAGTAATAGGCCAGACCGCCTTCAGTGCAAATCCTCCGTAACAGTTGATATGCAGTCGACGAGTGACCACCCGAGTTCATTCTTACGTCAATGATCATTGCCGGAGCATCGGGAACATTGTCGATAAGGTTACTTAAATGTGCAAAGTTGAGATACTCGACCATACCCGTGACCATTACGTAGGGAATGGAATCGAACATTGCATAACCCCAGACGGAATCGGCATCCCAGAATGTGAATCCACCCGTTGAGAGACTGTCAATGTAAGTCCATAAGACTGGCATACTGTAATTAGCCCAATAACCGGGAGTATATGAGAAGAGATAAGTTTCATCAGGAGTAATAATCCATACATGAAGATCCTCAAGAAGAGCAAACATCTCTAAGAGAAGATCTGTCAGTTCCTGCTGGCTCTGGATCTCGCCCACCTCCGGCCTGTATTGGTTATATACGGCGTCCCAGTCAAGGTCCAGGAAGATAAATCCTATGTATTTCTGATCGAATGTCCGCCATACCAGATCGAATTGTGCCACATAGTCATCATGTTCGCCCAGTTCAACCGGATCGGTCAGGCACGAAATACCTGTAAGAGTGAATAAGATCAGAATTATTGATTTAAGGAGCTTGAGCATTTTAATGGGATTCACTTCCGATAAGTCTCTTATCATTCACTGATGGAGTACATTAATAAATCTAATTAAACATGAATAATGTGCAAGTCAATGAGAATTCTCTCCTGCAACATATGCAGGGATACGAAAGGATCGGAACCCGATTACCTGAAAAACCTGCCGGGAGAAACATGGTGGAATTCGATTTCTATGATATATGGATCAGAACATCCAGAAATCAATATCCTTTTTCACTGACCGGCTGCGAATTTCTTCGATATCAATAGATCCATTTGCGAAATAAGAAACATCAATACCTGAAGCAGCTATTTCCCTGACGGCCGGCCATAGAAGGGCTTCGTTCTCTATTGTATCACCGGACAGGTCATCGGTATTGAACCTGTCATAAATGAGTTCTTCTGAGAGCATGTGAAATGCAATTGCAAGTATCCTGCCTCGCTGCTGAAGATAGGCTGAGCTGAGAAGTTCGATATACGTATATTTTCTTCCTCCCTCAATGGAAACTTCGATCACTGAGCTTCGGTGGTTTTCAGTAAATCCATCATCGCTCTGCGATTCGTAACCGTAGGGTATCTCCGATCCATTAATACTCGCAATCTCAAAGAGAAACGCAGCATCTTCATCGCTTTCAATAACATCGAAAATCCCAATAGCATACCTTCCATTGCCGTCACTGTTCAGAGGTTCACTGTCTATGCCGGAATACTTCCTGATCTCCACGGGACTGGAAGATATGAATATCAGTTTCATCTGCTCAGCGTACGGGTGCTCAAGAAGGTAATCAGCAGTAATTCCAGAGGTATCATCCGCGGCCCCCCACCGTTCACTGTTAAGGTCTGCTGTCAGATAATACCTCTCTACCTCTCCGGGCCGGGGACCGGCTTTGCTGTACATGAAGAAGGGTCGGTCGGTGGATCTTCCATTTCTGATATAGGGATCAAGGCGGTTTTCGAATATTACCCATCTCCACTGGAAGGCTTTCCGATGAAGAGCTTCAAGAGTAGAGTGTACAGCCTCTATTTCGCTCTCTGAAAAGCCCTCTGTCTCGAAAAGTGGTTCATTAATCACCCTCCACAGAAGGGCTGCAAGGGACAAAGATGGATATTCCGTGTTGAGTGCGTTCATCACAAGTTCACAACGGTCGGTGATGCTATGTGGTAAAGTGTTCTGCTGAAAACCGCTGAGAATATCCCAGGCGGGATCTTCTGTATCAAATTGACTGAGTGGTGAATAGATGCTTCCCGACCGGCAACCGGCTGAGAGTTCCACATAATGATCCATGATTATTCCATCAGCAAGCGTTGGATCAAAAACCACCGGCTGAACATCTGAAGATCTCGCTATTTGTATTTCCGATCCCCGGCTCTGGCCCGCAGCCAGGGCTCCGAGACAGACAGTAATTCCAGCTGCTGTTTTCAATGAATCCGGAACATGCCAGATTTCCCTGAAACATTCTTTCCCGTTTTTTCTCTGCAGCCAGCATCCCGATCTGCAGGCGGGATGGTAGATACACTCCCTGCACTCTCCTTCAGGTTCGTACTTCCGAAGCCTACTGAAACCCCCTTCCCATATTTCCATTAGGGGTTTCTGATTAATGTTGCCGGCGCTGAAAGATCTGTCCAGCGTTGTACATGGGACTACTTCTCCGTCCGGCAGTATTACACATTGAGATCTTCCGGCTCCGCATGTCAGTGGAAAATCTCTTACAAGGGGCTCTTGGCTTCCAAGGTATCCGATCTCATCGGCCATTTCAACATTGAAGTATTGCCTCTTTCGGGCAACGAACATTATCAGTTTCTTCAGCTGCCTTTTTGACAGAAACAGATCGCTGCAGAACGCTGCTCTCCCCTCGGGAACCAGCAGGTGAATCCCCCACTGGTCAGCACCACTTGCAGCCACTAAATGGAAAGTTTCCTCAAGGTACCGGTAATTGTGGCTTGTCACTGTTGTCCCTGCGCAGACTCTGACTCCAGGCAGGGATCTGAAAAAATGTATAGCCTCTATCGCTTCTTTCCATGCTCCTTTCCGTCCCCTGAAGGAATCATGAATCTTCCTGGGTCCATCCAGGCTTACCGCCACAAAACCGGGGCTGTTTTTTCTGAATGCCTTCATCTGATATCCTGAAGGCATTACCGCGGTATTCAGGGTCCAGTTCTGTCCCTTGAATCCAAGATAGTCTACAATCTCCGGCAGATCATTCCTTGACAGCGGCTCGCCACCTGTGACAAGAAACTCCTCCACACCCATTTCAGCGATTTCATCGATGAGTATTTTTACCGATGGCAACGGCATGTCGGCAAAACCGTTATCCAGGCTGACGGAAAGGCAGTGCCGGCAGCTGAGATTGCATTTGAGCGTAGCCATCCATTGAACAAGAACAGGAACCTTTGAATAACCGTTTCGGGAAAAGAAACCGTTGCGTTCTGAAGCACTATCCGGACTGCGCCTGCTGAAAGAACCCATAACCTCTCCTCACTGTATACCTTACAATGATATCATTTGGCGATGGATGCCAGCCCCTTCAGTAGCCCTGTGTTTTTACACACTCCCCATGGCCAGAAACAATCGGGAGTATTCCACATGGTAACCCTGGTCGGTCTGAAGGTCGATCGTGCTGATCGATTCAACCTGTTCTTCTGTAAGAGGGAACAGGACTATAGTCTCTCCGTACAGTATGCATCTCGTTCGAAGACTTGGCTCCCAAGTTTTCCAAAGAGCTTTAATTTCGTCTTCCTGAAATTCATTACCGCCCCAGTCTGAAAGAATATCCACAATCCTTTCGGATGAAAGAGATGGTTCTATGGAGGTTCTGTTTTCCGGACCGGCCGCAAGGTAAGCTGTAAGTTCTCCAGCCTCTTCATAAAACACCATTGCATTGCATTCGCAGTTCCCAAGAGGATCATGCTCTTCAAACAGGTTGGATGCGGAACATTCGTAATAGATGAATCGGTCAATATAGGATGCCGCTTCGTATGTGATTGTCAGCGCCTGGACCCTCCGCCAGAACGGCATGGCCCACTGGAAACCTTCCTCGGCACTCTCACCAGGAAGACCCCTTCTGTCAACAGGCCTGTCACTGGGCATGGCAGGTTCATAGGTAAAACTCAGATCCTCCCAGACAGCACGATAGTTTTCTTCATCAAGAAAGACGGGTATGGTTTCGTCGCAGGTGGAAGAAGAAGCAGGCAGGGGAATAAGAAGGGAAAAGTAACCATTCTGCACTTCCACGGTAAGAGTACCCGTGAATTCAGGGCCATGGAACCATATTACCGGAGCATCAACTGCCATTGAGTAATAGGGCTGCAGCGTACCGTTTTCTTCCAGGTAACCCCGCTGCGCCCCCCGGATCATCGGGATAGATTCGTCTATCAGAACGACTCCCCATTCATGCACGAACACAGTTTCTAATGTTGCATCGGTTATCCATGAGCCGGACAATATTATGAGAATCATGAAAACCATAAGGTGAACCTCCTTCAATCTGTATCAATTATACACACGGAAGAAGGCAAAATTCCATGTGGATCCCGCGGGGAGCCTATTCCAATTCAAGTGAGATAACACGTTCCGATTCATTCACTATTTCACCACACCAGTTCAACTGGCGGCCGTCCAGGTTCAGGATAGCTGTACCGTTCTCAATTTTCAGTTGCTCTCTGGATCGCAGGAAAAAGGTTACTGAAGAAACCTGCCAAAGATTATCAACGATTTCAGATATCACTCCGCCGGTTAGAAATGAAAGGTAATTGTCAGCCTTGCCCAGCTTTAGCATTGTGTTGTGTATGAGTGTGTTTTCGTTCACTAATTCTATGTTCATTGGATCAATTCCCCTGCATTCCGGTATTCCCTTAAACGTAATTTCAACGCAAATCCCGTTCTGGTTTCTGAATACATCCAGGTGTTTCTGATGTTCTTCCTGTTCATTCTTCAAGTGGTAGGATGAATAGGCTCTCAGATGATCAATATCAGGAATGGGAACCTGCTTAATGGGAAACCTGGAGAATAGAAAATCGTTTAAGAGAACATCGCTGTCAAAATACTCCTGCTCCCAATCAGGGATGTTATTATTTGCCAAGATCAAACATTGAGCCAGTCCTGTCATTAATAAACGATGTCGCAAATTTCTCCTGCCAAATGACAGTTTACTTAATACCGAGAAGAATTCTGCCTGTCTTGAAACTGCAAACAGAGCTTTGTCCCATGCTTCTGCCTGTCTGGACTGAAGATATTTGTATTGGCAATAGGTTGCCGGTCCTTCAACAGATTCCGCCAGTTTTTCCATCTCCATGTATTTATTCCCTATTATCCCTTTTCTTTTCTCCCTGCAGGAGAAAAGCAGGTCTAGCATCTCTCCAATAGACTGAGTATTGTGATTCCGGGCCATCTGAAGGAGAAGACGGTTCTCAAAGAGCTTGAGGGCGTCGTTTTCAACATCCTCAGGATAGGTAGCTATCAGTGTAGGATCGTCAATCCTCAAAGCGGTCATATAGTTACGTTGGTAGACGTGGTGCATCTCATGAAACAGTTCAGCATAGAATAGTGGAGCGAGATAACAGCGATCATAGTAGTTGATTGCAGTAAGTGTACCATTTATATCTGCCTGTGTCCCGCCAAATAGCTGCAGTTCAGCCTGTTCTCCCATCCATACATCATCCCCAAGATGAATAAACGATCTTGGAGGGAACGGATGCTTGTGAAGAAATGCTGGTCCGTCTTGCCTGAAGATACAGATAGGGCAGAGTTTCATGCCGGGCCAGATGACAGGGGCCAGAGTTTCAACCTCTTTGTAAAAGGAACTCAGTTTGCCGGCGTATAACTGATCATATGGATGAAGATCACGCCAGGTCTCATTTGACTCCATGGTAACCATATTGTCCTCCGTTAATCGGGAATAACCATCAGTATCGGGTCTGTATCAACTATACACTTAAAAACGGAAGATTCCATACATATTCGTCAGATTGTCATCTAATTTTCCTTTCATGCAAGAGTCATATCCTGAACATCAGGCGATTTTGCTGCTTGACTGTCAGTAGTATTTGTAATATTGTACAAATATACAAGAACGGAAAGGAATCACCATGCCAATGGATATGACGCGGTTCGAAAAACGAGCTGAAATAATTAAAGCTATGGCTAACGCAGCTCGTCTTGTGATAGTCGAAGAACTATCAAGGAATGAGAAGACTGTTGGGGCTCTTACGGAACTGGTCGATCTCGATATTTCCACCGTATCCCGACACCTTCTGATCCTTCGTCATGCTGGGATCGTATCATGCAGGAAGAACGGAAATCAGGTACTGTACCGGCTTCGGACTCCATGTGTTCTGAACTTCTTCGACTGCGTCGAGAAGGTTTTGAACAGCGCTGACGAATCCTATGATACCTGTTCTTCTGATTCGTGCGTGGATTGCATTTAGAGATATACGATTCGAATATTCGACTTCAATGAGGAGAGCTGATGGACTGGAAGAAAGATAGAAATCCTCTTGGTTACATGCTTGGTTTCTTCCTGTTTGCGTATTTTCTACCCGTGGGTTGGAATCGTTTCGACAACGCTGTATTTGAAGCTCTGTTTCTGCTGAGAGAGTACGCGAGGGAACATGTTCTGACCTGTCTTCTTCCGGCGTTTTTCATTGCGGGCGCGATATCGGTATTCCTGAGCCAGGCTTCCGTGATGAAGTACCTTGGAGCACAGGCAAAGAAAGTTATTGCTTATGGAGTTGCCTCGGTATCCGGCAGCATACTTGCCGTCTGCTCCTGTACCGTTCTTCCCCTGTTCGCCGGTATTTACAGGATGGGAGCCGGTATCGGGCCTGCCACCGCTTTTCTTTATTCTGGGCCCGCTATTAATGTTCTTGCGATAATTCTTACCGCGAGAATTCTGGGACTTGAGCTGGGGATAGCCCGCGCTGTTGGAGCTGTCGTATTCAGTATAGTGATAGGCCTCCTCATGCACCTGATCTACGGAAAAAAAGAACATGAAAGAACCCAAGCCGCACAAGCATCTATTGACCATGAGGACGCTTCCCGCCCCCTGTGGCAGACAACTCTGTATTTCACCAGCATGGTCGGTATCCTCATATTTGCCAACTGGGGAAAACCCGCTGATGATTCCGGACTCTGGAGCATTATCTATTCATGGAAATGGATTATTACGGGAGGCGTTTCCATCCTTCTCGGATTGATCCTCACAACCTGGTTCAATGTAAGACTCTGGAAACTGCTGATCATCACTGCTGCCATCATTGTTTCTGCTGTAACTCTTCCGGGTTATCCGGTCATTGCCTTCGCAGTCGGCCTTATTGGATTTTCAATTGTTCTTACAACGGGCAACAGTGAATCACGATCGTGGTTTGACTCAACATTCGGGTTCGCTAAGCAGATGCTTCCTCTTCTTTTTGCGGGTGTGCTGGTTGCGGGAGCTCTCCTGGGACGACCTGGTCATGAGGGTCTCATACCTTCAGAATGGGTCAGTTCGGCGGTTGGAGGAAACTCTATCTTCGCAAATCTGTTTGCCTCAATCGCGGGAGCATTCATGTATTTCGCGACCCTCACAGAGGTACCCATCCTTCAGGGACTCCTTGGCGCAGGCATGGGCAAGGGCCCGGCACTGGCTCTCCTGCTGGCGGGACCCGCCCTTTCTCTGCCGAACATGCTGGTTATCAGGAGCATAATGGGAACGTCCAGAACTATTACTTTCATTTCATTGGTTGTGGCAATGGCCACGATCAGCGGAATAGCCTTCGGGCTGTTTTCAGGTTAGGAGCATAATGAAAAGAACTATCAAAATACTCGGGACCGGTTGTCCGAAGTGCGTCAAGCTGGCTGAACTGACAGAACAGGCAGCGATAGAATTGGGGATCGAGTACGAATTGGAAAAGGTTACCGACATCAACTACATCATAAGCTACGGGGTGATGCTGACTCCGGCTCTCGTAGTTGACGGTACCGTAAAGGTCGCGGGATCCGTTCCCTCAATCGATCAGATAATCGAATACATTAAATAAGTCACCATGAGGAATGCCATGAATAAGATCACGAGATTTATAATAGTAATATTCGTCTGTATGCTGGCCGGAGCAGCAATTCTCGCCGATAAGAATCACGAATCCACCGACACGACTATTACTCCTGCTGATCGCAATCTACCAAGACTTCTGGATCTTGGTTCACACAATTGTACGCCATGCCAGATGATGGTCCCGGAACTGGAGGCTCTCTCTGCTGAATACGCGGGTGTTGTGAATGTAGAATTCATAGATGTAAACGTAAATCCTGATGCGGCACGGTCATATGACATCAGGCTCATTCCTACCCAGATAATCTTTGATGCGGATGGGAATGAGCTGTTCAGGCACAAAGGCTACATGAGCAGGGAGGATATGGCAGCGAAGCTGATTGAATTCGGTTACAATTCATCTTCCTCTCAGGGTTAGGTTGTATGGAAAATATGATATCTTCATTCACTGGAGCTGTTGAATCGGCAGCTCCGATAGCGGTCCCGCTCGCCTTGCTCTGGGGAGTACTGAGTATTCTGCTCAGTCCCTGTCATCTGGCAAGTATTCCTCTGGTCGTAGGATATATCTCAAGACAGGGAAATACCGGATCAAACAGGGCTTTCAGTATTTCATCCGTCTTCTCCCTTGGCATAATGATCACGATAATCCTTGTGGGAATTGCCACAGCGGCTGCCGGACGCCTGATGGGAGATATCGGCCAGTTCGGTTACTATTTCGCAGCTGCTGTAATGCTGTACTTCGGACTGAATCTGCTTGAAGTTCTTCCTTCTCCTTTCAAGGGAGATAAGAATATTTCCTCGAAGAAATCCGGTCTTGCAGGAGCGCTAGTCCATGGCCTTGTATTCGGAATTGCTCTTGGTCCATGTACCTTTGCCTTCATGGCTCCAATTCTCGGTGTAGTCTTCAGCACGGGTAGCGAGTACCCGGTTTTTGCCATTCTGCTTATCATTGCTTT
>DAOWFD010000137.1 GCA_030638185.1 Candidatus Aegiribacteria sp. | reverse complement strand
TCCGCGAGATCGGCGTGGAGAAATTCGAAGATCTGCTTGAACCGGTTCCGAAAAAATTCAGGCTGAAGGAAAAGCTCCAGATCCCAGAGCCGCTTTCGGAGTTCGAACTGACCCGCGAATTCGAGGAATTTGCCCGCAGGAACACGGGAGCCGAACTGACCTGTTTCATGGGAGCAGGTGCCTACGATCATTTCATTCCCGCGGCTGTAGACCATATTCTTCTCAGAAGTGAATTTTATACAGCCTACACGCCCTATCAGGCCGAAGTGAGCCAGGGGACCCTTCAGGCGATTTTCGAATACCAGACCATGATCGCAAGGCTTACTGGAATGGAAATGGCAAATGCCTGCATGTACGACGGTGCATCTGCCGCAGCCGAAGCCTGTCTCATGGCCATGCGAGTGACAAGGAAGCAGAGTGTCCTGGTTGCGGGTTCGCTTAACTCAAAATGGATTGATGTCGTAAAGACTTACCTGAGAAGAGAAGATTTCGAGATAAAAGAGATCCCTTTCCTTGAGGATGGTACTCTCGATCTGGAAATCGCTGCAGAACTTATTGAGGGTGGTACAGCGGCCGTTCTTCTGCAATATCCGAACTATTTCGGTCTTATCGAGGACCTTCAGCCAGTTGCGGAGCTTATTCATGAACATAAAGGGCTTTTCATCGTTGCTGCTGACCCTGTAGTCCTGCCCCTTCTCCGGTCACCCGGAGACGCCGGGGCCGATATTGTTGTCGGAGAGGGTCAGAGCATGGGAATACCCATGTCCTACGGTGGTCCCTATGCAGGTTTCATGGCTGCGAGAATGAAGATTGCAAGGAGAATGCCGGGGAGGATAATAGGCAGAACTGCTGACCGTGCGGGACAGACCGGTTACGTATTGACCCTTCAGACCCGCGAACAGCACATAAGGAGGGACAAAGCCACAAGCAACATCTGTTCGAACCAGGCGCTGATGGCCCTCGCTAATGTAGCCTACCTTTCACTGATGGGTGAGAGGGGATTCCGGGAAATTTCCAGCCAGTGCTATCACAAAAGTCATTACCTCGAGAAGAAACTCCTTGAAATCCCTGGTGTCACGAAAGTCTTCGATAATACACCCTTCTTCAGAGAATTCGTCATCTCGTTCCCCGTATCTTCAATAGAATTCAGGGATAGAATGATCGAACATGGTATTCTGGCCGGAGTGCCGATTGTTGAGCTTGGAGAAGGCGCCATGCTTGTTACTGTCACTGAAAAGCGTACCAGGGATGAGATCGACCGGTACATCACGGCTGCGGCTGAGATCTGCAAAGGGGGTACGGCATGAAAACCGTATTTGACCTGAGCAGCCCCGGCAGGATGGGTGTGTCGCTGCCTGAGCTTGATGTACCAGTTGCCTCTGAAATTCCCGCTGGATTATTGCGGGAAAACGGAGGTGAGACAGGTCTTCCCGAAGCGACTGAAGGACAGATTCTGAGGCATTATGTTAATCTAAGCACGATGAACCATCACGTTGATAAAGGCATGTATCCTCTGGGTTCATGCACCATGAAATACAATCCGAAGCTCCACGAAGACCTGGCAAGGATCAGGAGTCTCTCGGGAATTCATCCGCTTTGCCCCGATGAACTTGCTGCAGGTTCCCTTGAGCTTATGTACAGACTCGGGGAGTTCTTCTGCGAAATAACAGGTTTCAAGGGTGTGTCACTGCAGCCCGCAGCCGGAGCACAGGGTGAATTCTGCGGGATCATGCTCATTAAAAGCTACCATGAGAGCAGAGGAGAAAAACAGAGGAACGAAGTCCTGATGCCGGACTCCGCTCACGGAACCAATCCTGCGACTTCCACCCTTACCGACTGCGTTGTTGTGGGAGTTGAATCCAACGAGTTCGGTCTGGTGGACCCTGAGGATCTCAGGCGGAAAGCCGGCCCCAATACGGCTGTGTTCATGCTTACAAATCCCAATACCCTCGGTCTCTTCGAATCCAGGATCGAGGAACTGACCTCCATAGTACATGAAGCGGGAGGATTGAACTACATGGACGGGGCCAACATGAACGCCTTACTCGGTATCGCGAAGCCCGGAGAGATGGGATTCGATGTGTGTCACCTGAACCTCCATAAGACTTTTGCCACTCCGCATGGGGGAGGAGGGCCGGGTTCAGGTCCTGTGGCATGTATCGAGGAACTTGCCTGTTTCCTGCCGGATCCCGTGGTTATACGCGAAGATGACGGTAGCTGCAGGCTCCGCAGGAAGCAGGATTCCTTCGGAAGGCTGCTTGCTTTCCATGGCAATGTCGGGGTTCTTTACAAGGCTTACGCATACATTAGAACACTTGGGGCTGAAGGGCTGAGGGAAGTCAGCGAGAATGCTCTGATCAACGCCAATTACCTGAAGGCAAAACTCCGAGATTATTTCGATAACCCTTTCGATAATGGCCCGTGCATGCACGAATTCGTTCTTTCGGGAGACAGACAGGCAAAGCAGGGGGTCAGGACACTTGATATAGCCAAGAGGCTTCTGGATTATGGTTTCCATGCGCCAACTGTATACTTCCCGCTCATAGTACACGAAGCGTTGATGATCGAACCTACCGAGACGGAGAGCCTGGAGGACCTGGATTCCTTCGTTGATGCCATGATATCCATAGCGGGGGAAGCGGTTGAAAAACCGTACCTTGTAACCGATGCTCCAGTCAATACGCCTGTACTCAGACTTGATGAGGTTAAGGCTGTCAAGGATCTATGTCTGGTGGAGCCCATTGATAAAGGAGAAGACCTATAGAAGAGTCTACGGGGAATACCGATTACGTTCTGGAATGGGTATCCCATCCGGCGAAGGAGAGGCCGGGGGCGACGGCAGCCTACGTTCTTATCATTCTTCTCTCTGGTGTTCTGGCCACGCTGGCCATGGGTAATAATCCCTGGTGGGGAATGGTGGGTATAGCAGTGCTTTTCCTGTCCGGCTGGACGTATTTTCTTCCGGTGACTTTTATAATGGACAGTGAGGGAGTGCGGAAGAAATCACCATTCGGCACGGAGATCAAGAAATGGAGCCAAGTGAAGAGCATCGTGCCTGATAAATACGGTGTTCTTCTCAGTCCCTTCCCTCAGCCCACCAGATTGGCTAAATTCAGGGGACTGTCGGTACAGTTTTCCTCAAACAGAGAGGAAGTACTTGAGTTTATCAGAGAACATACATCCGGGTAGCCATGATCTGATCGATATCGATGGTGAAGAAGACTATTCGGAGTTCATGAGTAAGATCGCTAAGGAAATCGTCCAGCGCCAGCTGACAGTTCCAGCGATCATCTTCCTTGAGTCCATTAAGCCCCTGTCGTTTCTTGGAAACCAGATTCTTATATTCGCGAACCCGGTTGTCTCTCTTGTTGTACAGTCGGGTAATTATTACAAGTTCGTCCGTATGCTTGAAGACAGAGAAAACATAGAGAAACTTACAGTTGCAATAGAAGAGGAAAACGCTCTTGAAGTCCAGCGCCGATCGGAGCTGAAGGAATCTCACCGGAAGGAAAAACAGGACAGAAAATCCTTCTGGAGCAGGTTCAGACGGAAG
>DAOWFD010000002.1 GCA_030638185.1 Candidatus Aegiribacteria sp. | reverse complement strand
GGAGTATGAATATAGAATCGATTGAATCGGATCCGAATGCGGTCACAAAAGAACTGCTTGGCAAGGCAAGGTACAGGGTTTCGGGGGAATGGTTCAAACATTGCGGCAGAAGCGAGCGATTACTTGTTTTTTCCGCAGAAGGTGGAAGCAATATTGACATCTTCAGAGAGTTTATGAACACTGTACAGAGTACAAAGCCGGAGGATCTTATCGATCTTCTTTCAGGAGGGGGATACGGAGTAACGCATCAGGCGTTTCAGAACAGGGAGCTGAGACGGGTTGCCGCGGTTGAACGGGATCTGAATTGCCTGTGGAGCATGCAGTACAGGTTTAGACATATCGGGCGAAGTTCAATCGGTGAAGCAATCGGAGGGGATGTACGCCGGCTTCCCATAGCATCGGAGAGTTTTGATACCGCAATGACCCTGCAGGGACTTGTTGAATTGCATGGGATCAGCGGGTTCCTGAAGGAAGCATTCAGAGTTCTCAGACAGGGTGGTTACTACATTGCTCTCTATTCGGAAGATCCTGTTACATGTGATATTCTGCCACTGTCCGATCTCAGAAGATTTGCCCTTGCAGCGGATCTGTATGCCGGGCACGAACAGTTCATTGCCTCTGCTAAAGAAGCCGGTTTCAGTGTTATCAGTACAAAAACTCTCGAAGGTACGAGGGCAAAAAAGCGGATCACCGTATTCAGGAGAATGTGATGGACAGTTCCAGTAGAATACAATGGAAGCACCAGCGGTTGAATAACGGATGTGCCTGGACATGTTTTGCAATACTCCTGGGTCGCTGGGGTATCGATATTGAAACTGAACAGCTCGTCGCTGAAAGCATCATTCCATATCTGATTGAATACAGCAGTGCAGACAATTCCTTCAGCGCGGGAATGCAGATCCAGCATACTGCTGTATTCAATTCCATCATTCAAATATCCGGACTTGAGCATATCGATCAGCGCTTCTCAGGATGGGCTTCATATCGGAAGAAAGCCGTCAAATTGCTGGGAGAAGGTATTCCCTTCATGACAAGCATAACGAATAAGTCCATTCCTCTGTCCGCATACGACAAACTCAGGAAATCGGGCGGAGAATCCCGTGGACATGCTGTTGTCATCTTCGGTTGCGACGAAGAGGGTTTTCATGGGCTGGATCCGGATGGAGGGCTTGATCGAAGCGGGTTCTATCAATTCGATTCGGTCAAAGATAAAGTTCAATTCAGAATAACCCCTGATGATCTCAGGAAAGGGCTGGAGCAGAAACCCGGTAGGAGCTATCTGATCGGCTGGCAGAGACCTGCGGAACCGGGACAGGGTCCGGATATGTCGGATTATCTAAGAAGAAGCAGAGAGTCTGTTACGGTATTCCGGAATAGAATGAATACTTTTAGCGAGGAAATCAACGGTTCTGTTCATTTGTCGTATGAAGCTTTCATGGAACGTGTTTACAGCATGATTAAACCGATCACGCTTGATCTTTTCACAGCAATAGAGACGATTGACCGGAAATCGAAATGTCAGTTGAAACTATCTGATGAACTGCGGAAACTCCGAAAAATGATTCAAAAACATCAGTCGAATTTCGGATCGGGCAATCTTTCAAACATTTCCAGGATTACTGAACGGATCTGCATTCTTCTGACACAGCATATTGAAGGTTATCCGATATGAAGTATGGAGTGTCCAGGCTATACAGAACAAATGCAACCTGCCTGGCTAGCAGGAAACCTTGTCGTCTTCAGGTACTAGGTTTCAGGGACGTCATCAGAAACTGCCGCGGGGTTCTGCGGTCATTCAGGGAATGAAACCTCTGACAGGAGCTTCATGGCAGGCTCTATATCTTCATCGGAAAGACAGCCGAAACTGATGCGAAGGTGCCCTTCTCCGGATTCACCGAAGGCGGAACCCGGAATTGTACCGATGCTGTATTCATCAAGCAGGTACATCGCTGCTTTCTGAGCTTTCATGCTGCTCTCACAGGCCGCAAGCGTGAAGAAGGCGCCTCCGGCTTCCCGCCAGGAGAGGGAACTGTTTCCTTTGAGTGCATTCCTGCACAGTTCCAGCCGTTTCGAAACTCCCTCTGACATCTCCTTGATCCATTCCTCTTCCCTAAGAGCTTCTTCAAGAAGATACTGAGATGGAGTAGGCGGGCAGATGACAACTGAATCCTGAACTTTTATAGCCTGTTCCAGCAGATCTGCTGAACCGAACAGGTAACCCAGCCTCCAGCCGGGCATACCAAGGCTTTTTGAAAAACTGCCAAGGGTCAGGACATGCCGTTGGTGCTCATCTTTCCATGGATGCCAGTTATCGCCGGTAAATACGAATCTTTCGTAGGTTTCATCTATGATGAGAAACGTGCCGCTTTCTGCAGTCATCTCAACGATCCGCATCATTACTGCGTCCGGTATTACTTTACCCGTGGGGTTTCCCGGATTGACAATAACCAGCACCGATACTTTCGGAAGTACCCTGTTTAACTCATCAATCGGTACTGTCCAGCATCCGTTTTCTTCGATCATTGGTATTGAACGTAAACCGAGATCACTGAACCTGACCGCGAACACATGATCGAAATAGTAGGGTTCTATAACTGCTACATTGTCCCCCTGATTGGAAACTGCAAGCAGTGCGCTCAGGAATGCCTGGCTTGCTCCGCATGTAAGGTGGATCTCACAGAGGGGGTCAAGATCGATTTTTCTCCTTCTTCTAAAATCCTCTGTGACAGCCTTCCTGGCCCACGGAAACCCCGGGTCAGGGCTGTACCTGTGGATGAAGGGTTCCTTTAGTTTGGCGGTAAAGCTATCCAGTACGCTGGATGGAGGTGAATACCATGGAGCCGCCTGAGCCAGGCTGTAAATTCTTCTTCCCGACGACCTCAGTTCAGATATCCTGCCCATGATCTCTGCGATGGGGGGCATTTTTATCGCCCTCATTCTCGCAGGCGGGTAGAAGTTGTTCATGCATGCCCCTTTCCTTTGATATTGCAGCCATGATAGAACTATAAATGAGTATCCCGTCAGAAAAAACCACTGGAGTTTATTTGAGAATTCCTGTAACCATTAACTGCCAGGATGTTGATGCTTCAACAGCACGCTCAACTACAGGGAAAATTCATTGGAGTACAGCCTGCTGGATCCCGGCTGTCTGGTTACCATTCCGGTAACTTCTTACACTGAAGCAAATTTATCTGCTTTTCTTACCTTGATGGATTCTCCTGCTGATGATACAGTAACCTCTGATGACTTTGGAATTGTACCTTCGTTCAATTTATCACTGAGAATTGGTCCTGATCTGGATAAATGGGCAATAAGACCGGCGGTTGGTTACCTGTGAGACCCTGATGATATGCACACCAAGTGGTGCTGGAGCATATTCCTGGCAATACGGGGATAATAGGTTATCATCAGTATCTGAAAATGTACGATTTCCTGTTTTATAAACCCGCTATTTTCCTATCACCACAACATCAAAACCAGTATTACGGCTTACATATACGTTCTCACCATCCAGTGATGCCTTTATTCGATCAGGAAGACCACTTCCCAGATCGATTGTATTTACAACTGTATTATCGGAGGTTCTGATTATAGAAATAGTATTAGCAGCTCCATTTGCTACGTAGACGTATTCACTGCCTGGAAGAGCATCGATCCCTATAGGTGCATTTCCTACATTGATTGTAGTAACAACCGAGTTATCGGATGTATCAATTACATATACGTTATCACTCATTGTATTTGTCACATATACATATTCTCCGTTTGGGAGCACTGCCAGATGTCGTGGTAATGAACCAACTGAGACCGATGTAACAACAGTATTGTCAGAAGTCCTTATTACTGAAACACTGTTACTGCTGTTGTTTGCCACATACAGGTAGTTCCCATTAGGATGGACAGCGATTCCATCAGGGCTTGATCCTACATCTATGGTTCCAACAACTGTATTATCTGAAGTTTGAATAATCGACACATTGTTACCATCGAAATTCGTCACATATACGAATTCTCCGCTGGGTAGAATCGCAAGATCATTTGGTCTACTGAATCCATCGATTGTAGAAGTAACCGTATTGTCCGATGTTCTTATAATGTAAACATCATTGCTTACTGAGTTTACTACATACACATAGTCTCCTGTCGGAAGTACATCGAGACCTTTTGAGAAATATCCGACATCTACTGTTGTAACTACTGAGTAGTCGGAAGTTCTGATAACAAAAACACCTTCATTGTAATTATGGCTTACGTACATGTATTCACCGTTGGGTAAAATACATATATCAACAGTACTATAAAGGCTTGATGCTATGTATTCTGTAACCTTATCAGGATAGTCGGAACCTCCACCACCAGGACCCGTTGTATCATCCCCGCATGATATTGACAGGAGAATAAACGCACTCACAAGAATAAATATCTTTTTCATCTTCTCCCCATTCCAGAGTGACGAAAAGTAAGATGCATCCTCTTACGCGGTTCGGGCAGGGAGGATGATGATTCCCCGGTATCCCCCTGCATCGTAGCGGATGCTATAAGCTGTAGCTTACTCCAAGACTGATTAACGTCACGTCTTTCTCGATTATCGTAACCTCGATCTCAGCCATCACCATTTCAACGAAGTTGTAGCCGGCACCGATGCCCAAGGAGAGGCCGGTGTCATTTCCACTCATGGTAATCGATCCGTGGAGCGGGATCGTCGCTTCAGCATCTACTGATTCACGGAGAATTCCCATCTTACCTTTGAGATACGCTCCGCTGCCCATGGAAAGACGGTATGCACCATATCCAGCCACGGTCCAGATGTTGAAGTCAGCTGTAGCACCCGGCATTGGTGTCCACCCTCCGCCGGAAACACCATAGTTGAACTCAACTTCAGCTGAGATCCCGGAAGGCGCACCGTAACCGATCATACCTCCAAGCGACACAATGTTATCTACGTCAGTCAGACCCATTATCATCATGCCGCCTTTGGGTCCTATGTACACGCCACCGGCTTCTGAGACCCCGGCGAAGCATACAAGCACCACCAGGCTCATAGTAGAAATTCTTGTCATTGCCACCCTCCGTTCAATTCGTTCACATAGCTAACTGAAAGGAAACCGGATTGTTCGCCATCAGCAATACTATTCAAAATATACCCCTTCTCACCCTGATTCTTTACCTGAATTGACTATACCAAGGACAACCCTGCCCTGTCAATGTCATGAATGGATACTTGAAGCCCTTTTCATATAACGTAGTACTTACATTTTCCAGGGCGGGCCGATCCCTGTACACTCATCCGGCAGTTACTTCCCAAATCCGGTGCTTCGGGTAGAGATACCCAATTCTTCCGGACTCTTACGGCTATCGACCGGGTAAGCCAGCGCTGGATGCATTCGGTAAGGCGCGAAGGAACTACCGGAAGTACGACGGGGTTCTGGATCCGGAAATCAAGGGGTTCTTCGGGAACATCGATCATGATCTCATGATGAATGCTGTTCATGCATGCCCCTTTCCTTTGATATATTGCAGCCATGATGGAAGTATAAATGAGTAACCCGGTAGAATAAACCACTGGAGTCTATTTGAGAATTCTTGTAACCATTAACTGCCTTGGTGTTGATGCTTCAGCAGCAGGCGGAATCGCCCTCGCCAGAATGATGGTCGAAACGGGACATTATGTTACAATCCAGGCCGCCCCCGATGGTCCCGTTACCAGGACTGCAGCGGCACAGGGTCTGGAATGTACCGGTCTGAACCTTCAGAAGTCAGCCTTTGTTACCGGCCTTTTACCCTTCAGGAAGCTTATCAGGAGTTTTGCGCCGGATGTGATCGTAACAACCCGGGCTGACGGTCAGACGGCTTCCGCCACGGTTGCCGGTGACGTTCCAATGGTCAGGATAAGGTGCGATATAAGGAAACCCCGTTCAGGGAGATTCTGGAAACGAGTAGACAGAAGAACGAACCTTGTCGTATTTCCATCCCCTTTCATGATAGCAAGAGGCTATACCGGCGAGAGAGAGGGGCCTGTTGCAGTAATACCTCATCCTGTAGATACCGATCTCTACACATCCAGGGAGGAGAGAGAAGTATTCGAACCTCTTCTTGTTTCCATCGGCAGGCTCAGCCCCATGAAGGGGCACAGGACACTGATCAGAGCCCTGGAACTGCTGCCTGAGAACGTTAAAGCGGTAGTTGCCGGGTCACCAAGCCAGCAGTCAGCTGATGAGCTTGAGTCATTTGCGCGAAGTCTCGGAGTGGAGAAGAGGATTACTTTTGCCGGAAAGGTTGAGGATGTGCGGGATCTGATTTCAAGGGGAACAATAGGAGTTGTTACAAGCCTTGGAAGTGAAGTTGTTTCCAGGGCGGGAATGGAGATGATGAGCACAGGACTCCCCCTTCTGGCAGCAGCCACAAACGGACTTCTGGACCTTGTTGAGGATGGCAGAACCGGCCTGTTTCATTCTCCGGGCAACTACCGACAGCTCGCTTCACAGGCAGCTTTCCTGCTTAGAAATCCCTCAATGGCTCTGAGAATGGGCAGGAGTGCCAGGAAAATTTGTATTGATAGACTCAGCTACCCCGTGACAGCGGAAATATGGAACCTCACCCTCAAGGCATTAATTGAAGGGAACAAGATTCCTTCTCGCAGGTATCATCATTAAAGTAGAAAGCAGGTTGATATGACAGTAATTCTTATTGTGATGAGTCTATTATTAACGGATTCACTGGAAACCGATGCCTCTCTCGAGGAATGCCTGCCAAGATATGTTGAGAACAACGCTTTTGGACCGGGAGAGAGACTGGAGTTCAGTGTTGAATACGGTATTATCAAAGCAGGAACAGCGGTTCTGGCTGTTACCGGACCGGAACAGTACGAGGGACTTATGGCTTATAGAATAATGGCAACTGCCAGGTCTAATCCCGCATTCAGCACGTTTTTTGAGGTCAACGATGTCAATGAAGCTCTCCTGGACATAGTTCAGTTCCATACCCTCTTTTTTTCAAAGGACCTGCATGAGGGTGATTTCGAGTATAGGGAGGAAGTGTTTTTTGATCAGGACGCAGGGATGGTGTATTATCCGGAAGAGACCGATTCTTCACTTATGGAGATGGATATTCCACCCCATGTTCTGGATGTCCTGAGCTGCTTCTATTTCGCAAGGACGCTTCCCCTGGAGGTTGGGAACACCTACTATATGGACTGTCATGTAGATAACGATAATTACCCTCTTGAGGTAATCGTTCACGAAAGGGATCATATAAGGGTACCAGCTGGAGAATTCGACTGCATAATGATTCAGCCTGCACTTAGATCACAGGGTATCTTCGATCAGCAGGGGGAAATATGGATCTGGCTCACAGACGATGAGAGACACATGCCGGTCCTTATGCGTAGCGCGATAGTTATTGGTGAAATTGTCTGCGTACTTGAGGATTACACTCTCGGCACACCTATCGAAATCGATAACCCGGGGTTTGAAATCTACTGTGCGGAAACCCAGTGATTCCCGGCGGAGAACTCGCACAGCGGGTTGATGAAGTGGTAGGGATACTGGAGAAATCAGGGATAGCTCCTGCAGATAGAAGAGTACTGTCTAACGGTATTCGGATAACCTTCACCGAG